>NZ_JBIMEV010000023.1:0-66037 GCF_051262595.1 Salipaludibacillus sp. CF4.18 | reverse complement strand
TAGCCCTTCTATAGAAAGGCTAGTTTTGTATGAGTGGTTATTAACAATTTTCGGGCTTTCCTGCATTCTTAGCTGTTCTGAAAGAAGAACCACATCCGCATGAGGCAATCGCATTCGGATTATCCAATGTAAAGCCGCCGCCCATCATATTTTGTTTGTAATCTATTTTTACACCTTCAAGCATGGAGAGGCTTTCTTTATCAACTAATACTTGTATACCCTCTGTTTCAAAGGTTGTGTCGTCTTCACCAGCTTCTGTATCAAATCCCATACCATAGGATAGACCACTACAGCCTCCACCTTGAACACCTACGCGAAGAAATTTAGCACTCTCTTCGGCTTCCATCATTGCTTTCACTTGACTTACTGCTGATTCAGTTATGTTTAACATTAAATTCCCTCCTACCTGTTTGTTTCTAATTCTAATTATAACGATTAATTCTCCTATCATCAAGAATCCTGTTCGAATATCCTGCCTAGATTGGGTAGTACTGTTTGGCACACTTGGCAAATTGATGGTAAGATGGAAGAGAGTTTCGTGAACCGAAATGACAATAACAATAACAATTATTACATATAAAAGGTAGGGGATAAAATGAGTACAGTATTACTGGATCAAAGTTTAAAGGGCATCCAAGAAAAAGTTATTAATGGAGAAAGGCTTTCTATTGAGGATGGTCTAAAGCTATATAAAACGACGGACATTCTAAGCATTGCTCAACTAGCAAATTATGTGAACGAAAATAAAAACGGCAAAAACGTTTATTTTATTGAAAACATGTATATAAATCCTACCAATGTATGTGAAGCTAGCTGTGCATTCTGTGGATTCAAGCGGAAACCCGGCGAAGAAGGCGCATATACAATGGACGAAGAGGCATTATTAAAATATGTCGCGGATCGCTGGAATGATAACATTCAGGAATTCCATATTGTCGGCGGGCACAACACCGAAGTTCCTTTCGATTACTATTTAGACACAATTAGAGCATTAAAGAAACACTATCCACAAGTGACAGTAAAAGCATACACGGGTGCTGAAATCGAGTTTTTTGCACGTCATGCAGGATTAACAATGAGAGAAGTACTGGAAAAATTAATTGACGCTGGATTAGATACATTGCCGGGTGGCGGGGCTGAAATTTTAACAGAGCGTTACCGTGCAAAAATGAGCCCAGATAAAGCTTCTACGTATGAATGGCTTGAAGCCCATGAAATTGCTCATGATCTAGGATTAAAAACACATGCAACAATGTTATACGGTGGAATTGAAACAAAGGAAGAACGTCTTATTCATATGGACAGACTACGACAGCTTCAAGATAAGACCAATGGCTTCATGGTATTTATTCCATTAGCCATGCAACCTAAAAGTGTCAACGCAGGTCTTAAACGTCGAACATCTGCCTATGACGACCTTCGTACGATTGCAATTAGCCGCTTAATGCTTGATAACTTTCAGCACATTAAAGCGTATTGGATTAATATCGGTCCTCAGCTTACACAGATGGCTCTTTCCTTTGGTAGCTCAGATATTCATGGGACGCTTATCGAAGAAAGAATTTCTCACTCTGCAGGAGCCTTGACATCTCAAGGGATGACTAGAGAAGAACTGGTGCATATGATCAAAGGTGCTGACAAACAACCAGTGGAAAGAGATACATTTTATAAAGAAATTAAGAGGTACTAACAATTAAAAAGGATCATACCGACTAATCAATTGGTATGATCCTTTTTAATGAGCTGTGCTAGGCTTACAGACTATTTAATAAACATAATTATACTAATTCCTAAGAAAGTCAGAATAGATAAATGTAGGCCGTTAGCTCTAAGTCCGGTTTGAACACCAGAGATGCCTACAATCCGACTGACCATTAAATTTAAACCAGAAAATGGACTTAAGGTTGAAGAAATTGACCATGCTAACAGAAGCAACATCGCCAATGCTAAGGTAGTTATACCTAATTCTTCTGGATTTAATTGCATAGCTAGCGCAGCAACTACGGCGATTTGATGTATCCCCACATAGGTTATAGATAACACGATTACCATCACAGCAATGGCAAACAATAGGAACGATCGATTAGCTAAAATCGTTAAAAACTCACTTAATGCATTTGCAAAGCCTGTTCCCTGGATAGCATGAGCTAATAATCCTGCACTTGTGAAAAGCATGATTTCGTTGTTCATCAACATGACAGATTGATCACGATATACTTTTAGCAGTGTACTTAGCCTGTGCCATCCATTCGCTATTGTTCCCCATATGATCGGTAACGAAAGAGAAATTAAACTAACTATCACAATCATCGACCACTTTGTGACGTATTCGATCGTTAAGGATGTTGTCATCAAGACTATGACAAAAAAGCCTAGTTGGAACAGTTTAAAACGATGTTTTTTATTTAGCGGAATTTTCGGATCATGACTTTTACTCAAAGGATGATTACGTTCCCAAAAAGCAAAAAGAATGTTTCCAACTATTAAAGATAGAAAGGATAAACCGATCCCATACAAAATATATTTCCCAACAGGCATCTCTAAGTAGTAAAGCACCAGAGAAACAGAAGCGAAATATGGTGACCACATGATTGCAGTTGAAAAACCGATCATATAACCCTTTACGGACATTGTAGAAGGAAGTTTAATATCGGTAAGAAATTCACTTATAATCCGGACAGAACCTAAGCTTAATATTGGACTTAATATAAATAAACTTGTAGTAATACCAGCAAATAACTGTCTAGGATGGTGTAATAAATTACGCAGTAAGGCATCAACAGCATCAAAATATCCACCTAGTTTTAGTGGAAGTGAAAGAAGTGGGGCCAGCGTGACAAGGCATATTAATGGTAAAATTAATAGCAGTCCTTGACTTATTCCTTCAAAACCTGCGCCTTTATTTAGTTCTAAAATCATCCCGGTTACCATCATAGTTATTCCTATTATTCTTGGAAAGCCCTTTGAAATGGATACGCTTGCCAAAAATGATAAAATAGCCATGATGACAACCAAGTATCCTAACCATTCAATATTTGCAAAATATTGGATGAGAAACAAGATACACATGGATAAAATGAGATAACTGCGCATGCAGCTGTCATCCCCTTTCTTGAAGACCGAAATATTATGTCACTGGGGTTGGATTAAACAGGCTAAGGTCATTGCTTATCCCCCAGTGATCTGCCCATGTTTTCTTACGGTCACTTGCAACATCCAATATGAAATGAAATAATTCCCACCCAATATCCTCAATGGTCGATTCGCCTGTAGCTATGGTGCCAGCGTTAATATCAATTAAATCACTCCACTGTTCTAATAAGGCATTTCTTGTAGAAACTTTAATTACCGGTGCCATTGATAATCCATAAGGCGTTCCTCTCCCTGTAGAAAAAACTTGAAGATGCATACCGGAAGCGAGCTGCAATGTGCCACA
Organism: Salipaludibacillus sp. CF4.18; assembly: GCF_051262595.1. Taxonomy (NCBI): domain Bacteria; kingdom Bacillati; phylum Bacillota; class Bacilli; order Caryophanales; family Bacillaceae; genus Salipaludibacillus; species Salipaludibacillus sp. CF4.18. Next base: position 62,601 of record NZ_JBIMEV010000023.1, on the reverse strand, counting down.
GACAAAATCACTCGCCGGTGTTGCAGCAAACAGCAAGCCTTTTTGGGTGGCCTTTTCTCCAGGTGATAATACACCTGAAATAGGACTACTTCCAGACTTAACTATAGAACCAAGCGACTTTTCAACTACGTTCGACAAACCACCCTTTTTATTTCCGGGAGAAGGATTTGCACTGCGGTCAGCATTCCCTTTTTGTAAATAGTCATCATACCACTTCATTTCACGTATCAACCCTTGACCAACCTCTTTATTTATAGCTCGTGGGGTTAATAAATGGACCGCATCTCTCACTTCAGTTACTTCGGAGAACAAAACGGTTGCCCCAGCTCGAACAAGTAAATCCGCAGTATATCCTATAGCAGGATTAGCTGTTACTCCTGAAAAGGCATCACTCCCACCACATTGCAAACCTATGACTAGATCGGAAACAGGACAAGTTACCCGCTCTCTCTTATTTAAGATTTCTAAACGTTCCTCAGCCATGTCTATAATCATTTTTACCATGTTTGTAAAACCTTGTTGGTTTTGGAGTGAAACAATATCTTCCTCATTACCTAATCTATCTGGCTGTAATTTTTCACACCCTAATCCCACAATCATTACTTCCCCTCCGAAATTAGGGTGGCTAGCTATGTTTTGAATCGTGCGAATCGGTATTTCAGCATCTGGAGCATTAATGGCAACACCACACCCGTATGTGTGATTTAGTGCTACAACATCATGAACATTTTGATAGTTTTGAAGGAGTTCTTTTTTGATTTTATTAACCGCGTAATCAAGTACACCAGCAACACACTGAACGCTAGTAGTTATTCCAAGTATGTTTTTGATTCCAGCACTCCCATCAGCATTTCTAAAGCCTTCAAAGGTATAACCTTCTATTGGTGGCTGAGCATCAGGTACTTTATTGGCCAGGGGAAGTTTATCTAATTCAGGCGGAATTGGCATTTGTACTAGCGATTCTTTAATCCAACTTCCCTTTTTAATAGGCGTTTTAGCAAACCCAATTACTTCTCCGTAGCGGATGATCGCTTGACCCTGTTCTAAATCCACTAAAGCCGTCTTGTGTCCTTGAGGTACAAATTCGAATAATGTAAGACCACATGAAAACACCGTTCCTTGCTTTAAACCACCGGAGTTAACTATAATTGCCACGTTGTCATGCGAATTGACTTTAATATACAATGGAATCTCATCTGATATCCGCGAGGGCATAAAAATCCTCCTTTTAAATTTTGTTTTTAACATTTATAATAAAAAATCAGGCTGTTTTCGTAAACCTTGTTGTTTTATGGAAATGGTCGAAGTGAAAAGCACCTTCTCCAGCGTTGGCCTCAGAAAACGTCCAGCTAGAACTTATTCGAGTACCACCTTGCACTAATTAAAACTACACCCTATAAGAAAACAGTAATAATTAAGAAAAACGCATAGCGTCTTTTATTAAATTTATGCATTCTTATCTTTTAAATGAAAAGTAGACCGAATTTCGGTCTACTCCTACGACTACGCTATTTTATCTCATATGCCGGAGTCTCTAACTAAACATGGCCGTTTGTTATTGAACTCCCATCCTGGAATCAGATATTGCATAGCGACAGAGTCATCACGAACACCCAAACCTTCTTTTAGATACAACTTGTGAGCGATTTCAATTTGTTCCATATTGATATCAATGCCTAGACCTGGTCTTTGTGGAACTTCAATCTTCCCATCAGTTATTTCAAAAGGATTTTTTGTTAAGTTCTGACCATCTTGCCAAATCCAATGTGTATCAATTGCTGTAATATCCCCAGGGGCAGCTGCAGCCACATGAGTAAACATCGCTAGAGAGATGTCGAAGTGATTATTGGAATGCGATCCCCATGTTAATCCCCATTCATGACACATTTGTGCGACGCGAACAGAACCTTGCATCGTCCAAAAATGTGGATCTGCTAATGGAATATCAACAGATTGCAAAGTAATGGAGTGACCCATTTGACGCCAATCGGTTGCGATCATATTGGTAGCTGTTTTTAGACCTGTCGCACGTCTGAACTCTGCCATTATTTCACGAGCTGAATAACCATTCTCAGCTCCGCAAGGATCCTCTGCATAAGCAAGTACGTTATGTTGACCTCGGCAAAGTTTAATCGCTTCATCTAGTGACCAAGCACCGTTAGGATCAAGTGTTATTCGAGCATTGGGGAAACGCCTAGCCAGTGCTGTAACCGCCTTCATCTCCTCCTCACCTCGTAATACACCGCCCTTTAATTTAAAATCATTGAAACCATATCGCTCATGAGCCGCTTCCGCCAATCTAACAATTGCCTCTGGAGTCATCGCTTCTTCATGACGTAACCTAGCCCAATCATCTCGTCCATTAGGATCACTTAAGTAAGGTAAATCTGTTTTGTTGCGGTCCCCGATGTAGAATAAATATCCTAATACTTCAACCTTATCACGCTGTTGACCTTCCCCAAGAAGCGCAGACACTGGTACATTCAAGTGTTTACCAAGAAGGTCAAGAAGAGCTGATTCGAGTGCTGTTACCGCATGTACCGCAATACGCAAATCAAATGTTTGCTGTCCACGTCCAGCGGTATCCCGATCTGCAAATTGTTTTCTTACTAAGTTAAGAATGTTATTATATTTTCCAATTGACTGACCAACGACTAATGACCTTGCATCTTCTAACGTTTGTCGAATGTTTTCACCACCTGGCACTTCGCCAACACCTAAGTTACCCGAGTTATCTTTCAAAATCACTATATTACGAGTGAAAAACGGACTATGTGCCCCGCTCAAGTTAAGCAACATGCTGTCATGTCCAGCAACTGGTATGACTTGTAGCTCCGTAATTACCGGTGTTGAGGTTGCTTTTTCATTCGTAACTTGTTGAATTTGCATATGGAATCACCCCTGTATGTTAAATAATCTTTTCAAAAAATTTGTTAAAACTGTCTTCTTTAAGCTAAGACTGGTCAAAAAGGAAATCTTTTTGACCCAGCCTCTTTTATATTTATTTCACAAAAATAGTTTTAATCGATGTGAAGAATTCTTTGGCAGCTTCACCTTGCTCGCGCGAGTGTGAACTAGACTGTTTCATACCGCCAAATGGGGCTTGAAGCTCTACACCGGCACTTTCTGAATTAATACGTATAAGCCCTGCTTCCATATCTTCTATAAATGAAAGCATGTTTTGAATATTACTTGTGAAAATGGAAGCACATAAGCCAAAATCAACGTCATTTGCAATGTGTAGTGCATCTTTTAAGTTGTTTACTTGTATAAGAGCTATTACTGGCCCGAATATTTCTTCTTGAGCAATGGTCATTTCAGAAGTAACATTTTCAAAGATAGTCGGCTCTACGAAATATCCACTGTCAAAACCTTCACCCTTTAAGCGGTTTCCACCAGCAAGAAGAGTTGCTCCTTCTTCTTTCCCTTTTTCAATATAATGTAGCACAGTATTTAATTGATTTTCACTTGCAGACGGACCCATCCATATTCCTTCTTTTAGGCCATCTCCAACTGTAATTTCAGCTGTTTTCTTTAATAGTTTTTCTTTAAATGTTTCATAGACTGCTTCTTCAATAATCACACGACTTGTAGCTGTGCACTTTTGTCCAGTAGAACGAAACGCGCCACTTATTGTTGCATCCACTGCTAGATCTATGTCACAATCAGCAGCCACGATAACAGGATTTTTCCCACCCATTTCTAATTGGTACTTTGCTCCACGAGCTAAGCAACCTTGACCAATGACTTTTCCAACTCCATTTGAACCAGTGAAAGTAATCGCGTTAACATTAGGATTATCTGTCAACGCTGGACCAATTACGGAACCAGGTCCTGTAACCATATTAACTACACCTGCGGGGAATCCAGCTGCTTCAAAGCACTCCATTACTTTTGCGCAAGTTACAGCTGTTTCTTGTGCAGGTTTAATAACCACAGAATTTCCATAAATGAGTGCTGGTGCCATTTTCCATATTGGAATCGCCACTGGGAAGTTCCATGGAGTAATGACGCCTACAACACCTAATGGTACACGGCTTGTAAACATGAGTGCGCTGCTATCTGTTGATGGGATAACATCCCCTTCTTTACGCAAGCCTTCTCCTGCGTAGTAACGAAGAATCGCTACTCCTCGAGCTGTTTCACCTTTTGCTTCTGGAAATGTTTTCCCCATTTCACGAGTCATACACTCGGCAATCTCTTCCAGTCTACTTTCTAAAATATCTGCAGCTTTGTATAGGAACCCCCCACGATCATTACCCGATAGCTTCTTCCAGCTTTTTTGAGCTTCTTTTGCTGCTGTAGCAGCATCGTCTATTTCTTCCTTTGTAGACATTTGCACATATCCCACTATATCGTCGTTATTTGCTGGGTTTAAACTTGGCATAACCTCACCACTTGTAGAAGCCGTCCAAGATCCATTTATAAAGTTTAAATAGGTTTCTTTTTTTGTATCAACTGTCATTTTAACTCCTCCTATCAAAATTTAATGAATCATAATTATAGATTAGTAGTTTGTTCACTTGTAACTGGATATTTTTCCAATGCTGAAACAATTATCTTTTTCAGTTCTTGGTAATGGCCTGATTCAACTGGTATACAAGGTGGACGAACAGTATTTGCAACTGGAAACCCTTGAATTTCCATTCCCGCTTTAATAAGAGAAACAGCATAGCCTTTTCTTGCTTTTCGAATTCGGTTAATTGGAAGCAGAACATTAACATATATTTCACTGACGAGAGCTTCATTGCCTTCAAGTAACGCATCGTAAAACATTTTTGAAATATGTGGCATGTAGTTTGACATTGCTGAGGAATAGGCGCTATACCCAATGTTTGCATAAGCAGGCATGGTAATTTCCGCAAAAGGCATTCCGTTCAACCACTCAAGACGATTACCGATTGTTTGAACCAATTCTAAATTTAATTCCATATCACCATGGCCATCTTTTAGAGCAACAATTTGTGGGAACTCATCTACTAGACGTTGTAATGTATTTAAATTAACAATTGCATTATCACGGTTATAAAGAATTGCATTTAGTTCGCTCGTTTGAATAATTGTTTTGTAGTAGTTGTATAGACCTTCTTGCTCTCCATTAACAAGGTATGGAGGAAGAATTAAATACCCATCTGCACCTAAGTCTTCCGATAATCTGAGTAACTCAATAGCGTCTTTAATGTTTCCGCCAACTCCAGTGTAAACTGGTACTCTGCCATCTGTAGTTTCAATAGCAACCTCTACCATTCTCTGATACTCTAATCTGCTTATTGCATGAAACTCACCAGATCCACAAGCAATAAAGATAGAACTTAGCCCCTCTCTTATTAGGTAGTCTATATTGATGGCTAATGCTTTTTCATCAATGTTTCCGCTTTCATTTAATGGCGCTGTTGGAAAACCTAAAATTCCTGTGGGGGCTTTTCTTTTACTAGTCATGACCAAATACTCCCTTCGATTTTAAAAGTTCTTTTAATGTTAATTAATTATTTTGTTCATTTGTCTTACAATTCAATGATTGTTTTAATTGTAAGACAAATGAACTTATGTGTCAACGTTAAAACTTAATTTTCACAACTATTCCTACCAACTAAAACTGTTTGGGCTCATAACATAACCATGTCATGAGCCCCATTCAGTTTGACTTGCAATCAAAACCTCTTACTCAGAAAGTTCTGTGTAGTAAGCTTCTGTTTCTTGCATGTAATCAAATGCCTCTTGCGGATTCATGTATGTTGGTGAAACCAAGAATTTATTAGCCTCAGCTACATATTCCTCATTATTTACGACTTTTTCAAGAGCCGTTGAAAATGCTTCTACAATTTCGTCAGGTGTTTCTTCAGGAAAACCTAAGAAGAAGAATTTTTCAAAACTACTATCAACGCCTTGCTCCTTGAAGGTCGGAACGTCAGGCATTAAGTCGACTGAATCTTCAGCCATAATGCCAAGAGATCTCATATCTCCAGATTCTACATATTCTGTTACTAACCCTAAAGAAGTAGGAACGATATCAATGTGTCCACCTAGAAGAGCTGCAATTTTATCAGCTGCTCCACCAACATCCACAATATTTAATTCGATATCCTGGTCTTTTTCTAGTGCTAGTAGTTGTAAGTGTGTAAGTCCACCAACTTCAGTGGCAATTGAAACTTCTCCTGGGTTAGCGCTAGCGAATTCAATCATATCTTGAAGGTCTTCAAATTCAGAATCAGCACTTACCATAAATGTATTTCCTTGATCTAGTACAGCAATTCCTGCTAGTTTCATATCTTCATAGCTAAAATCAACTAAACCTAAAATTTTATTTAATAACATGGAGTTATGAAAGAATAATGCAGTGTGACCATCTGCTTCGGCATCTAAAACCTCTCTTGCTCCTACAGTACCACCAGCTCCGGTAACATTGGAAATAACAACAGGTTGACCCAATTCTTCTTCCAGATATTTACCTAGTGTTCTTGCATTTAGATCCGTGTCGCCGCCTGCTCCAGCAGGAACAACAAATGTTATTGGTTCAGTAGGGTAATCGACAGCATCTTCTGAACTATCATTCGTTTCTTCCGATTCTTCGGCCTCATCAGTTTGTTCTGCTTCTGCTGGTTCCTCAGTATTACCCGTCGATTCACTAGAACTTTCTTCATTCGAACACCCAATAATAATTGCAGTTAGAAACATAATAGCCAACAATACTACCAATGGTTTTAATACTAATTTCATAATAAACCCTCCTATAATTTTTTTATATTCTAACAAGGGAGTAACCCCCCTATCAAAATCAATGTAGACTAAATACCATTATTCATATTGTCTAGACTTTCCAACTTTTTCCGTTTCTTTTTATAATTATCTCTAATTTTTAAGATAATAGATAAGGCAGCTAAACCTAAGAATACTGCTGCAATTGGTTGTGTAAGGAAAGGTAAGAAATCGCCTTGTGAGTACATAAGTCCTCTTCGCAAGTTTGTTTCCACTAGTGGACCTAAAATAAATCCAAGAATAACAGGTGCAACTGGAAACTTATATTTCAGCATTAAATAGCCAAGGATTCCGAATAATAAAAGTGCTCCTGCATCAAACATACGGTTGTTTACGCCAATCGCTCCCACCACACATAATACTAAGATGATTGGTAAAAGAATATATTTAGGTATACTTAAAATTCTCGTAAAGAATCTCATTCCAAAGTAAAGGAAAGCTATCATAGCTATGTTCGCAATAATTAGTGCAATAAAAATCCCATAAACAACATCGCCATTATCCTGGAATAACAATGGACCAGGGGTTAACCCATGAATAACTAATCCTCCAAGAAGAAGAGCTGTCACCGTGTCTCCAGGAATTCCTAAGGCAATCAAAGGTACAAGTGCTCCTCCTATCGCAGCGTTATTCGCTGATTCAGAAGCTACAACTCCATCTGGAATTCCTTTTCCAAATTTCTCAGGAGTTTTTGATTGGTTTTTAGCCGTCACATAAGCAATAATATTAGCGGTTCCTCCACCGATTCCAGGTAATATTCCGATAGCAACGCCGATGATACTTGACCTTAAACCATTCCATCCCTGTTTGAAAAAGTCCACCAGTGAAAATCCAAAACCTTTCATTTTATATTCGATTGATTTCTCTTTTTTGATTTTCCTTTCGGATGCTTTTATTATCTCCGCTACTGCAAACAGTCCGATTAGAACAGGAAGTAAATTGAAACCTGCATCAAGGCCGCTATATCCAAATGTAAACCTTGGAAACGCATCAATTGGTGCTGAACCAACCATCGCTAATCCAATTCCCATTAATCCAGCCAGTACACCTTTCACTAATGAACTGCCAGCTAAACTGGATATCATCGTTAAAGCAAATATCGTGATCGCGAAGTATTCATAAGGTCCAAACTTGAGAGCAATTTTCGCTAATGGTGGGGCTACAAGCATCAAGATGAAGATACTTAATAATCCACCTAAGAAAGAAAACACGATCGCATATCCAAAGGCCTTTCCTGCCTCACCATTTTTTGCCATTGGATAGCCGTCAAAAGTTGTTGCAATGGATGAGGGAGTTCCCGGTAATTTCAGCAGAATTGCTGGTATTAAACCACCTGATACACCACCAATATATAACCCCATCAAGATCGCCATCCCATCCATTTGACTCATCCCAAATGTCATAGGTAAGGTGATTGCAATGGCCATGGTAGCTGTTAGTCCCGGAATTGAACCAAACACAAGCCCCATAATTACACCTAGTAGGATAAACAGGATCGTTTTAAAGGTCATTACTGATGTAAGCCCTTCCAAAAATAAATCAAACATTCAAACACCTCCTTAACCTAAGATTCCAGATGGTAACCTTAGATGAAATATTGTTTTGAAACAATAATAGATTATCCCAGAAGAAACAACGGATATAATTAGAAAAAGTGTAATATTCCGATGTGCTTTTTCTGCCAGTAAATACATTTGTAAAAACAGATAAATAGCTGTCATAATTGGGAAACCAATTAAAGGCATTAATGCAACGTATCCAATTAATAAGCCTAATGTACCTAAAACAGACAACTTGCTAATTGGCTGATTCCCCTTTTCATCGTCATCGTCTTCATCATCGACAACGATAGCTTGTGGATTTTTTACTTGTTTAATAGTGTTAAATAATAAAATTAAACTAAGTATGAAAATCCCAATAGCGACCAACTTCGGAGCAAAATCTGCACCAATTTTAGATACTGTTAATTTTTGAATACTAAAAGTAGCAATAAACATAATAACTGATACAACTAGTAAGAAAACACTTGCATAAATATCTTTATATTCTTTTACCATCGCAGCCTCCCCCAATCTTAAGAAAAACTATCCTTCAAATTCCACTAGTGCTGCTAATAAAGCCTTGATATATCCGATTGAGTATGCAAAACCTACACTTCCATAACTCCAACCTATATTGGAGTGAGCCCAATTTCCATCAAGGTCAGGGTTATCACCTTCCATCATTGGAACATGATCAGGATTTAAACAGCCATTGTATCCAACCTTTTTCAGTTCTAGTAGAATCTTATACATGTTCATATCACCATCATCTAGTAGGGCTTCTTCAAAAGCTCCTGCAGTTGGTAACGATCCACGTACGTTACGAAAATGAACAAGAAAGATTCGATTTTTTCTGCCATAGTGGTTAATTTCATTTAACACTAATGGGCTTCCACCTTCCTCTGCTCTTGTTCCAACACAGTAAATGTAACCTACGTTTTTGCTTGGAAACTCATCCATTATTCGCCGGAAACCTAAACCACCAAATGGCGTTTCATGATTTGGTGAATCGGAAGGGTGCATTCCTAAGTTCACCTCATATTCTTCACAAACTGGAACTAGTTTGGAATATGCATCACGGAAACGACTTCTCCACTGTTCATGCTGCTCCAAAGTAGGCGTTTCAAACAGTTCTTTTTGGAAACTTAAGCTTTCTCCTCGAGCAATCGCTCCTCCTCTTTGAAGAGCTTGGTAACTTTTCGTCATGTAATTAAAAGTATCTCCAGCGAAACGTTGTCTAACAAGTTTAATACCTGCTTCACCAAACACCTTTACCGAGTTCACAGAGTTTTCTAATTCCTTCTCGCTACCTTTTTCATCGTTCATAAATTTTTGCGAAATATCAGGTAATGTCACTCGATTAACATCTAAACCAAAAGAACGTACTCGTTTTTTCATTTTCAAAACGGCATCCAAATCTGGAAACCCTTGTTCTTTTACACCCGGAAACGAAGAACCTGTCCCAAAATCAACGCAATCTACTCCTAGTTGACACATTTGTTTTAGATCGCCATCCGACAAGTCAAATTTAGTTGTTGTTACAGAAACTTTCATCATTACTATTCCTCCATTCAGACCGTTTCTTTCTATGTTGGCCTGTTATAATCTCCTTTGATATTAACCGGTGAAACACTTTTAAGAATACGCTTTCATTAATTGTTTTTAAAAGTCTTTAAACTGAGTAGCCCTCTGTAAGATAATTTTATTGTAAGACAATTAAAAAAATAAGTCAATACTGAATTTTCTTAATTTTATTAAAAAGGTGAAAAATAGAACACAATGATCTATTCTTCGGAGCTTAACATGCTTTTTTCTATTCCTTTTAATGCTTTTTTCCTTACGAAATCTAGATGACGATACATACTTATATATGCCTCTACCGGATCACGTTTTTCTAACGCATTGTAAATATCAATATGATAATTCAACGTATCAGTCAAGTTTCGATCTTCTAAAGGAATGTGATCCAAAACCTTTTGGTGAAACTTTTGCAATGGATCAATCATTCCTTCAAAAAGTGAGTTTTGGGCACTATGAGCAATTATTTTATGAAATACTTTATCAATTTCAGAAGAATCTTCTGTTGGTAACGTTCTCATTTTTTCAATATTTTCTCTTAGCATACGTAATTCTTCATCCGTAATTTTTTCAGCTGCCAGTGTTACTAAACCTAGCTCCAGTGCAACTCTTATTTCAATGATAGAAGGAAGGTCTCCGGCCGAAAGAGCAAGCATCATAGAAAAAGGTTTGCTGCCTATTTTATCGGAAAAAAAGCTACCACTTCGGGTTTTTCGGTTAATAATCCCCATTACCTCTAAAGATGTCAAAGCTTCCCTAATCACAGGTCTGCTAACATTACAAATATCCATTAGTTCAAATTCAGATGGGATACGATCTCCTGGTTTATACTTCCCAGTCATTAGCAGGTCAATTAATTCATCCATTACTTGTTTAGAAAGCGATTTACGACTGAGCGATTTTATATCCATCCCTTTTTTATCATTATCTATCATACTCTTTTCCTCCTTTGTTATTAATTATAATTGTAAGACAATATTCCATAAAAATATACAATTTCATTAAAATACTTTATATTTTTTCAAAATAAAAGCCTACCTCATAATTTAAGAGATAGGCGAAATAATCAATATTTATTTATCTTGCATATTTTTTTCTCCATGTTTACGTAACTCTTGAACCTCATCGAAAAAAGCATCAATTTTTTTGAAAAGTTTTCTCATATAAAAACCTTCCTTCGTTTTAAGTTACCTTTATTATGATAACCTTCAAAACTTTTAGCAAAGGTCATTTCCCTCCATGAAATCGGCAACATTTGCAATGTAAACGCGAACAACCACCTCAAACTTCTATATTCATCGTTTTTTGTTTTTGAGAATAAGTCATTGACTAATGAAATGCTGACCTCACCTTAACTTCTCCGTCGTCCAAAAATAATCTTCGTCAGCCTCTAATACGATCATCGTTTTATGACAGCAAGGCATATTTACTCTGACTTTCACCTGCTCTTTTGCTCGTCCCAAAGCTGCAGAGGATAGATTTGTCAATACATTATCGGTAGAACAATATGGGCATGATGCTAAATAGATATCCCCCATTTGTTTTTCGTAGGGCCATGTATGATCAAAAGGGATTGGTTTCAAAGAAAGTCCTCCTTATAAATAAGCTTTACTAACTTTTAATAAATAGTTAACGTTTTCTCCTAGCTCTGAAAAAAAAAGCTTGCATGAATTTCATGGCAAGCTAGATATACTAAAACATAGGGTTTTCTTCAATAAATGTATAGATATTTTGCAGCAATTCTTCATTCGTTTCACCTGTGACAACTTCTCCGTTCACTAATGCAAAACGATTACGTGCACATTGCCCGCAAAAACTTAAACAGCCATATTCGATCACATCTAAATCAGGATCTTTTTCCAGTTCTTCTTTAACTTTTTGAGTTCCACTTGCTAAGTTACTTACGCAAAACTCAATGATTGGGCCCACATTCATCACCTCATTGTATTGCTAACTTTCCTCGTCTATGCTACCTTCGTCCTTGAATTTTGTCAATTAATCAAGCTTGATTTTTATTATATTAATATTAAAACCGCTTCCAAAACCATTGTAGAATCCACAGGAAACTGATATATTTAGATTGTCAACAATTTCTCACAATAATATCGATGTAGAAAAAAATAAGCGTTCGGATTGTTTATTTTTTTTGTTATGATCGAAGGGGGTTAAGCCCGTGCGAAATCTAATCGTTTTAGGTGGAGGATACGGTGGGCTTCGAGCGATACAGAAGCTGTTAAATGAAAAAGATTTCAAAGATTTTACGATTACATTAATTGAAAAAGAAGCTTATCACAGTTTAAAAACGGAATTTTATGCGCTTGCCGCGGGAACAGTTGCGGATAGACACTTAAGAATGTCTTTTCCAAATGATGTCCGACTAGAATTAAAGTTTGAAACCGTAAAGAAAATTCAACTTGAATCGAACGAAATTGAACTTGAAAATGGTGAATTAATTCCATACGATGATTTAATTGTCAGTCTTGGCTGTGAAGACAAATACCACGGTGTTCCTGGAGCCAATGAAAATACGCTTAGTATACAATCGATGAGAAGAGCACGAAAAACGTACCAGGTTTTACAAGGTGTAAAACCAAAGGGCAGGGTTTCTATCGTTGGCGGTGGTTTAAGTGGCGTTGAATTAGCCAGTGAATTACGGGAAAGTCGTCCTGACCTTGAAATTATGTTGCTCGATCGAGGGGAAAATATACTCTCCATGTTCCCAGCCAGACTTTACAACTATGTCACTGATTGGTTACTCGAAAATAATGTAACATTAGTAAATCGAGCAAACATTACCAAGGTCGAGTCGAATGTCTTCTACAATCATGACGAGCCAATTGAAGCTGATGCTATTATTTGGACAGCAGGAATTCAAGCGAATAAAATTGTCCGCGAATTAGACATTGAAAAAGATCATATGGCTAGAGCTCACGTTACGAAATATCACCATTTGCCGGATTATGATAATGTATTCGTTGTTGGTGACTGTGCCGCCTCCAGTCATGCACCCAGTGCTCAATTAGCGGAAGCCCAGGCTGAGCAAGTAGCTATGCTCCTCTTAAAAAAGTGGAATGACGAACCTTATCCTGATGAAATGCCTAAAATTAAACTAAAAGGCGTTTTAGGCTCCCTAGGTAAAAAACATGGCTTTGGACTAATGGGAGAAAAGTCTCTCACCGGTCGAGTACCAAGAGTATTAAAATCCGGTGTGTTATGGATGTATAAAAACCATTCCGGTCACTAATCAAAGCTAATCTATAGTCGAAGTAAAACGACTACCACCATCACTTAGGAATATAAAAATCAAAAAAAACGCCATAGCGCGTTTTTTTATTTTATAAACTAATTTCTTCTATTTTTTTAAAGATAGTTGCTAATTTAGGATTTCCTTCTGCCACCACTTCACCATTTAAAACGACAAGTGGATAAAAATATTCTTCTTCTTCAATTTTATCCGAAAAAGAATGTTCTTCCTTTGTTACTGGATTTTCAATGTCACAATAGTGTATGTCAATTGCCATCTCAGGAAATTTACGTTTAATTGCAGCCTCTAACCATTCTTTCGTCTCATAAGCACTTGGTAAATGGATGCAACTAGCGCACTTTATTTCTGCACCATATACCGTTATTTTTATAACAACCATATCTTCAATCCCCTCCACATACGTACATTTTATCATAAGCCTAAAATTAAATTTATGAACCCTGCCTTCTAATAGAAAAAATGACATAAAAATTAAGTCATCATCATGGATTTTTTTCGAAAAAGATACTATAATAGATATTAAAGAAAGGAGTGTTGCAAAATGACTACAGAAACAATGGATTCACAAGTTCAAGAGGTGCTCGATAAATTACGTCCATTCCTTCTTCGTGACGGTGGAGACGTAGAACTAGTTGATATCGAAGACGGAGTTGTAAAAGTTCGTCTTATGGGAGCTTGCGGTTCATGCCCAAGTTCAACAATTACTTTAAAAGCTGGTATTGAGCGCGCACTCTTAGAAGAAGTACCTGGTGTAACTGAATTAGAACAAGTATTCTAAGACAATATATGCAAAAGAGTTCTGACAATTATTTGTCAGAACTCTTTTTTTATGATTCAGTACGCCATATTTCAGGATTGAGAATAGTTTTAGGCTTGTCCCCATTTAATACATCAACAATATTCTGGCTTGCCAGAGAAACCATATTAAGCCGTGTTTCCACACTGGCACTACCGATATGGGGCAAAGCAACGACATTTGGATGAGTCAATAATGGATGCTTATTAGAAATGGGTTCCTCCTCAAAAACATCTAAGCCTGCTCCTGCAATTTCCTTGTTTAGCAGCGCTCTTTCCAGGTCTTCCTCTACTACAAGACCTCCTCTTGAAGCATTAATAAAAAATGCTGATCGTTTCATGCTCTGAAAAGCACCTTCATGAAAAATTCCTTTTGTCTCCTTGGTTAAAGGGGCTAAACAAACGACGAAATCTGAACGAGAAAGTAACTCCTGAAACGGAACATATTCTGCTCCAAGTGTATCTTCTATATGTTGATTTCGAGATCGATTGTGATATAAAACCTTCATATCAAATCCTGATGCCCGTTTAGCCACAGCAGCTCCAATTCTGCCCATTCCAAATATACCAAGTGTTTTGTGATGAATATCACTCCCGGCTAAAAGCATTGGCGCCCAATTTTTCCACTTATCATGCTTTACAAAATCGGCTGCCTCAAGGATGCGTCTAGCAGTTGCCATTAACAAAATAAAAGTCAGATCAGCCGTTGTGTCTGTAAGTACATCTGGAGTGTTGCAGACAACAATTCCTTTTGCAGATGCTGTTTCAACATCAATATTATCAAAACCTACAGCCATATTTGCTACAACTTTTAAATTGCTAGCCACACTCAATAATTCTTCATCTACTTGATCAGACATCATGGTTAGTAACCCATCCGCTTTTTTTGCCCTTTCAAGCAACACTTCCCTTGGGACTGGCATTTCTTCTTCCGGCCATACTTCAACTTCTGCAACTGTCTTCAATGCGCGTAATGATTCTTCAGGAACACACCTCGTAACAAATACTTTTGTCATATACTAATCTGGCCTCCTATTTAAAAATACTTCTGATGCAAGTATATCTTAATTTGGCCATATCTCTCATTTATTTTAAAGTAATCTTCGTTTATTCAAGATTTTCTTCCAAGGAGAGTTCTTTCCGTTGCAAAAACTAATTCCCTGTTGGTTGAAAGAGCCTCAATTAATCAACCACTCGGGTAATATAGATGGATCTTTGGCTGTGAAAAACAAGGAACATATATGCTGAATAAATATTTCATAATCCTCAGAATTAGTAACCATGTTTACAAACTTTGTTTCCATTTCAGATCTTGTTTTGTCATCAATAGCCTGGTAATATTTTTCTAAAACATCAAAGTATTGTGCAGGAAAAAGCAACCTTGAGACAATGATATATCCATCCCACTCTACTAAATTCTTTACTGAATGGTATCTTTTAATAAACCGATTCGCCCGATCGATCTTTTCTTGCAGCACTTGTTCATTTTTTGCTATATGTCGTAAGTATTCCGTTATATCTCGCGTAAAATGATCACACACAAAGTCGGTTGGGAACTTTACATCAGATACATTTAGGCTATCTGTCTTTAACCAGCTATTTTCATGAAACCGATGATGGCATACTGTACGTCCGTTGCCGTCAGGATAATAGGAGGGCTTCATACTTATCATTTCAGTGACCATTTGTATCGCATTTTCTGTCATTGCTAAATAATAAGGAAACGTCAGAATAAATTCAGTATCTAATGCTGTTTTAACTGGCTCATTCATTATTTTTACATACCAGCTCTCTAACTGCTCTAACCGTTTGATCCATCTTTCTCTCCAAGATGTCCAGGTAGCATTCTCCTGTTTCGATGTGGACACATAGCTCTCTCCATCCAAATGAAACTGCGCAAGTTTTTTTGCCTTTGATTTTTCTTGAATTTGCTGTTCCCTATTTAACCCGGTTTTCAATTGAAAAAGGACCGTTTCTTGTCCGTCTATTATATTAAGCGTGCTCCCTCCTTTTGCCTTCATTGGATAGGCAATTCCCAGATGATTTAATGATTGAAAATGTTCGGCCATTTTTAGTCTCTCTTCTAAATGGACAATTTGAGTTTGCGGATATGGTCTTAAAATATAGGTTTCCTGTTCATCAAAGATAATCAGATCATTTCCAGCCTGCTCAACATTTTTGAGATGAATGCCAAAATGTTCATACAAGTGTCTTTCAAGCATTCAGACTCTCCCCTTTCTCTTGTTCCTCATTTCTCTGGTTATCGTATGATTCAAACGCCCAAAACGTTCTCCTGCCTTAGAATAACTTTTTCATATCTGAATACACTAACAAAACAGTGAAACCTTATAAAAGTAGGTGAAAGAATGTCGCAGGAACATATGATTGTTGAAGAAACAGCTAGAAGGTGGTTGTCCGAAAGAGGTGTCACAATTCCCGATATTGCCGATTTGGTTTATGGATTACAGAAGGATGTGCGTGGAGAACGTAGAAAAAGTCCTCATAAAAAGCCTAAGTTTTTTGACTTAAGATTACTATGAATTAAAAAGGTATGGAAATAATTACATAATGGTTAAAAAGACACCAAACCACATTTTGCTTTTGTGGTTTGGTGTCTTTTCATCTATTGGCATGCTCCCTAATATAATTAGGTAAGTCTTTTAAAGATTTTAATTCAATAAATTTCCCCTTAAACTCCGTTTCGATTTCTAAGTTCTTCTTATTATATGCCCATTCAATATCTGAGGGAATGTGAATGGCGTTAATTTCTAAATCAATCGCCGGCTGAATGTCAGTTCTTAGGGAGTTACCAATCATCCAAGTTGACTTAGGGGTTATTTTAATTTCTTCTATTACTTTACGTAAAGCATCTGCATTTTTGTGTTCAAAAATATAAACATTATCCTTAAAGTATTCTTCTAATTCTAACTGCATAATTTTTCTATTTTGATTCGGTTCATCTCCACCAGTAAAAAGGTACATAGAATGACCTTCATCCTTTAAAGTATTCAAGACATCATACATATCTGGAAATGGTTGCACCTCAATTTCAAATACACTTTTCCCGATATTTTTTACTATTTGTAGTTTTTCCTTCTCATTATTTCTATCACATTCTGTGCAGAAAGACATATAAGTTGTTGCAAGTGACTTAGGGAACCTTGAAGAATGTAAACCATGTTCTTTAACACTTTTTATATCAATTTCTATTTGCCTTTTTCTAATTTCTTCTTTGCTTAAATGGTCAAACCATTCTTGTATTTGTTCAACAAATTCATCAACTGCATTCTTAAAATATTTATTACAGTGAACCAATGTATCGTCTAAATCAAAAATTAATGTTTGTGATTCCAAATTTAATACCCCTTCCAAAAGAACTAATTATGTTTTAATGTTTGAGTCACTATTTACGTTGCTTATTATGTCTATCTTCCCTCTTTAAAATCAAAACGATTGGAGTAAATTGTCTATATCACTGTTATAAGGACATTCTTTATTTTTCCCCAATTAGTTTTTGATATATACTATTGTTGGAGCTTATCGCTGGCTGCCGCATCAAGCCGATTAGCCACAGTAAAGATGGGGAATATGACAAATAACAGAATAAGAAAATCTTTTTAACACAAAAAAACCAGTCAATTGGACTGGTTTTTTTATTTAGAATGTTAAATAGCTTGATCGAAGCAGAGAAAATCCACCTTTTGCGAATCCAAATTCTAATTTGAAAGAACTTTAAATATTAGCTTCTGATATACTTTGTTTATAACACTGTCCAATCATCTAGGGAATCAATAGACCATGTTGGTTTCTTTTTTTCTAGGGCCAATTGTTCCTTGGATGTCACACCAGTGTGAACAAGAAGCGTATCCATATTGGCATTAAAACCGGCCATAATATCTGTTTGATAATTATCGCCCACCATCACTGTGTCATCAAGAGGAACTCCTAAAACTTCCAAGGCTTGGTCTACAATAATTGATTCTGGCTTACCGATAAAAGTTGGCTCTACACCTGTTGAAACACGAACAACGGATGTGAGTGAACCATTGCCTGGTAAAAGTCCTCTCTCTGTCGGTATTGCAACATCTCCATTTGTAGAAAGGAACCTTGCGCCGTTTCTTATTGCCAAACAAGCTATTGATAGTTTTTCATATGTAATATTTCGGTCGATCCCCATTACAACAACGTCTACGTCTTTATCCGTCACTTTTAAACCCTGATTAATCAAAGCTTCTTCCAGTCCATTTTCTCCGATCATAAACGTATTCGCTTTTCCATGCGTTTCGTCAATATATTGCGCCGTTGCCATACTTGTTGTAAAAACATGACCTTCCGTAGTCGGAATTCCCATTGACACAAGCTTATCGGCTACTTGCTTCGGTGTTCTCGACGAGTTATTTGTTACGAATAAATAAGGAAGTTCTTTCTCAATTAACTTCTCCACAAAACGGGATGCGGCTTCAATTTTTTCTTCGCCCCGATACATCGTCCCATCTAGATCAATCAAATATCCTTTATAATGCTTCATACCTTCACCTCTTAAGAAAAACGCGTAGCGTCTTTTATTTAATACAGCGTGATCTTTAGCCACCATCACTTAAGTATGCGTGGGTTTCCCTTGATACTTGTGGCGTAAAGATAGCTGTCAATTTTATAAATTCTTATCTACTAAGAAAAACGGCAGAGCCGTCTTTTATTAAATTCGACTCCTACCTATACTTCCTTGTTTGTAGGTAAGAGATTTGCGCCATATTATTTTTAATTTTGTTCAAGCTTACATGAAAAAAACCGTTATGTCCATCCGCTTCATTTCTAGGACACATTTTTATGATCATTATTTCTCCGGTAAAAAAGCGGAAACTGGTCCTAATTCTGTCTTTAAATATGACCTGACCTTTAACGGAAAGGTTTTTAAAGCTTCCATTTGTGATTGAAAAGCATCATATAGATCTTTATCGTTTAATTGTGTATATTGCTGTAATAAATCTTTACGCCAAGGAATTAGCGAGGTCAATGCATCTCCCTCTATTTTTAGAAGCACTTTTTCATCTACCATAATATGGAGGATATCTTCATAGCTTCCTGGGTCTCTCATAATAAAACCATCAATCATTTGGTTTCCTATATCCATTACCGTTTCGATAATCATATGGCACATTCTTTCCGTTGCCATTTTTGAAAAGAGAGTTGATGGGGTTTCTGATTTCTCTAGCTCTTTTATTAACGACTCTAAATATACAATTCTGGTTTCCATTAGTTCCCTATCGACGAAATACAAGACAATCATCTCCTTAACTTTAATTAGTATGACACATTGAAAGGGTTTCCCATAAAAAATATAGACTAAATACGCGAAAAAGATATATTTTGTATGTAATTTTTGATATTATGATGAAGGATTAAAAGAACTATATACTTATTATAACCGAAACATAACAACTATTGGAGGAATCAATATGGATCGAGAATTAGCAATGGAAATAGTACGCGTAACAGAAGCTGCTGCACTGGCTTCAGCTCAGTGGATGGGCAGAGGACTTAAAAATGAAGCCGATGATGCAGCTACTACAGCAATGAGAACCATGTTTGATTCAGTTAATATGAAAGGAACTGTTGTTATAGGTGAAGGAGAGCTTGATGAAGCACCTATGCTTTATATAGGAGAAGAGTTGGGTTCTGGAAATGGTCCAGATGTAGATATCGCTGTTGATCCGCTTGAAGGAACGAATATTGTTGCTAAAGGTCACCCAAATGCTATGGCAGTAATCGCAATAGCCGATCGAGGCGGACTATTGCATGCTCCTGATATGTACATGGAAAAAATTGTTGTCGGTCCTGAGAGTGCCGGCTTAGTAAGATTAACCGATCCTATTGAAAAAACAATCGATATTGTTGCTAAAATGAATAACAAACGTGTTCGCGATATGACTGTCATCATTCAGGAGAGAGAAAGACATCAAACTTTAATTGAACGTGTCCAAAAGAAAGGTGCTCGTGTTAAACTATTTGGAGATGGTGATGTTGGAGCTTCTATTGCAACCGCGTTACCACAAACAGGTATTGATCTATTCGTCGGTACTGGCGGGGCCCCGGAAGGCGTCATCTCCGCTGCTGCGATCAAAGCATTAGGTGGAGACATGCAAGCAAGACTCGTTCCAATGAATGAAGAGGAAACAGAGCGTTGTAAACAAATGGGTTTAGCTGATCCAACCATGCTTTTAACATTGGACGACCTAGTTAAAAGTGATGACGCTATTTTTGCTGCTACAGGTGTTTCATCTGGTGAATTATTGGAAGGTGTTCGCTTTATGGGCGGGGACTTGGTAGAGACAGACTCCATTGTAATGCGTGCCAAAACCGGAACTGTTCGTTACATCAAAGCCCAGCATCGTTTAAATAAAAAGCCGCACTTAGTCATGCCAGAAAATAGCTGATTAGAAAAATCGTCATAAACTGTATTGTTTTATAATAATTGTCGAGCAATCGATAGACGGTGATTTGCAGAAAATAACCTATATCAAATATCCTATTCGGAGGAGTGACCGTATGAGTGAACGATTTTTCCTTTACGACGATGAAGAAGAAACCAATACACGATTCGTAAGCTTTATGGGAGAAGCACAGCGATTTGATTTAGCGATTACGACAACTTCACGACATTACGGTAAAAAACTAGTACTCGATATGCAATCAAACCGATTTGCAATTCTTGGTAGTGACGATCTTGAAACAGAAGGCTACATTGAAAGAGCATTTGACATTTCCGATGAAGAAGAAGGAAATGAACTGCGTAATTTCCTCTTAGAGATCATTTAATTGTAGGTTCTTTAATTTTACTTTTTATAAACCTTTTACTATTGGAAAGCGTCGCCTAGAGCAATTTCAAGTACCTCTCTTTTCGAAGCAATAAAAGAATCTTTCAGAAAACACTTTAATTAAAAACAGCTTCTTTTGCCATATAGGTAAAAGAAGCTGTTTTTATATAGATTCCTTATAAAACATACTATTTAATACAGTGTGAGTCTCCACCGTTACGAATTCGTTTGTGTTCCTGTTACTTTTTTTACCACAAAATAGGCACATCCAAAATTACAATATTCATATAGATATTCCGGTAAAAAACCTATTTTGGCATCAACAGAGGACTTACGATTTTTTTCTTCAAAAAAACCTTTAAGGCGAAGTTGCTCATAACCCCAGTCCCCGACAATGTAATCATATTTATTTAAGACGTCACTGAATCTAGCCTTGAAATCTTCTTCAGACCAACCTTCTCGAAACTCTTCCACAACTTCATACGTATTTCCCTGAATTTCAACCATCTATGATCACCTGCCTTCACTTCTTCTATCTTGCCTTATTTCTTTCTAAAATTCAATGCTTAGTTATCATAAATTACCACCTTAACTTAAAGAAAAATTGTACATCCTAATCAAGAAGGAGGTGGAAAATATGTTAACGAATCAATTTCGTAAAAGCTGTGGTTTTTTCCTTGTACTATCCATCCTATTGACCGGTTGTGGCGACAATATGGAAGGATTCAACTTCATGAATGGATCTAATGAACAATCGCACGCCATTAACAAGGAAAACGTAGGAGATACGAATCAATTCACACAATATGGATTTGAACGTCATTCTAAAAAAGAAGCGCAAGAGGAAGAAGTGCCCGGTTATGCAGTTTATGATCGTCCCTTATTAGCAGAAAGTATCAGTGAGATGTCTGCAAACTTAAAAAATGTTCATGATGCAGGTGTATTAGTCACTGGTCAACATGTGTTGATTGCATTTGAACATTCCTCCGAGGATCGCGAAGCTGTCGCAGAACAAGTAAGAAAAACAGCAAAATCAGTGGTACCTGATTATTACGATATTTATGTTAGTGATGATGTTCTGTTAATGGAAGACATTGAAAGTTTTGAAGGCGAGTCCTCTAGAGATATTGAAAATATGCGGGCTTTGGAACAAATAATAGAAAGAATGAAAAATTCTCCCCAAGGTGACCTAGCAAACGAATCAGCCCAAAATGATTAATTTAGTGACGGTCTCGTGCGGTCGTACGAGGCTTTTCATATTTCACGTATGAATACATCATAATAATCAAACGATACAAGAAAATAATTGAAAGGAGACTAGTTGAGTGAAACTTCCCTATTACCAGATATTCTTCATATTCGTCATTTTGTTGATCCTCTCCCCTGCAACGTTAACTTCAGCAACTGATAAAGAAGATTTATCCTCTGAGGATTTACACAAGGAACGAATGGCATTGTATCTAAAAACAGAAGCAGAAACATCAATTCCATGGTTTTATTTTGCCGGTATAGATAGCTATGAGAGAAGTTTAAGACAGGCAAAAAAAGATTTACCGGAAGAAGAAGGGTTAATTGCCATTTATTATTCCGAGGATAACTGGTCAGGTGAATTAAATCCGAATAAACAAGATACAACCCCAAAATCGATTGCTTTTTTTGGTGGCAAAGGATTAGATGGTAATGAGGATGGAAGAGCTGAACGAACAAATGACGAAGATGTCCTTCATACCTTTGCTGTGCATATGAACAAGTATGGTTCCAAAGAATCTAGTATAAGAGCGGGGTTATGGGATTTTTATCAACGTGACAAAGCAGTTGAATTAATCCTTGGTCACGCCAGTGTCTATCGTGAAATTGATTCACTTGATGTATCAAAGAGAGCTTTCCCGGTTCCCTTACATTTTAATTACAGCTATCGAACAACTTGGGGAAATGCTCGAGGATGGGGCGGAAAACGAATCCATGAAGGTACAGATATATTTGCAGGACATAGTACACCTGTCAGAGCAACCACATACGGCATTGTTGAATTAAAGGGTTGGAATAAATACGGTGGATGGCGCGTAGGTATTCGGGATACAAGTAACGTCTATCATTACTTTGCACACCTAAGCTCCTTTGAGCAAGGCATGGAACGAGGAACAGTCGTTGAACCAGGAGATGTCATTGGTTATGTTGGAAGCTCCGGGTATGGTAAAGAAGGTACACAAGGGAAATTCCCCCCACACCTACATTATGGCATGTACAAAGACAGTGGTTATACGGAATGGTCATTCGATCCCTATCCTTCTTTAAGAGTCTGGGAAAGAGCTGAAAGAAAGCAAGGAAAATAAAAAAACAGTTTAATCGATAAGAAAAATAGCTCCAAACCCTTACATGGAAAGAAAAACGCTTAGCATCTTTTATTAACTTACTTAACTAAAAAAACGACGAGTAGAATACTCGCCGTTTTTTGCGTTAATATAAGATTTATACTTCTTGATACACAGAGCTGTTCACTAGTACTTTTAGAATGAAAATTGTTAATGCAAACAGTGCAAACCCGACAAGTAATCCAATCCAAACACTGCCGGAAAAACCGAGAGCCAAGAAGGATAATGTTGCGATAACACCCACTATTAGGGCATAAGGTAATTGTGTCATGACATGATCAATATGGTGGCTTCCTGCTCCTGTAGACGAAAGTATTGTCGTGTCGGAAATCGGAGAGCAATGATCACCGAAAATTGCTCCTGCCAATACTGCTGCTAAAACAGGAAGCATTAAATTAATGTCTGTTACTGCAGCAATATCACCTGCAATCGGTAGCATAATTCCAAACGTTCCCCATGAAGTACCAGTACTAAATGCCATAAATGCAGCAATGATGAACAATAGAGCTGGTAAGTAGCCTAATTGAATATGCTCATCAACTAGTCCGGCTAAATATTCCCCTGTACCCAAAGCTCCAATAATTTCAATAATCGTCCATGCAAAAATTAAAATATATATTGCGGGAAGCATCGATTTTATTCCTGCTCCTAAACCAACCCCTAAAATCTTAACTGGTAGACGACGTGAAAAAGAAATTCCTATTGCGACAATTAAACTTATGATCCCACCATACAAAAGAGAAGCTGCAACATCTGTATTTTCAAACGTTGCCAGCAATGTAACAGAGCCTTCCGTTGCTTGGATTCCTGTTAAAATCATCGACAGGATAGTTGCAACAATTAATACAGCAATTGGCCAGATTAAGTCTCCAACGTTCCCCTTTACAGCTGGTTTCATTTGATCACTTTCACCAGGTGCTGGTCCTTTTTTAGTATCTACTAACTCACCTGTATTGATCGCACGGTTTTCATGAGTTCGCATGAGACCAATGTCCAATTTAAAATATGCAACTGCAAGCACAAATAAGATGGCAAATATCGCGTAAAAATTCATCGGTGCGATAAATAGGAACGCCTGTAACGCCTCGTATTGAGTCACACCGTGTGTTACAAGAATTCCGCCAATGATCGTGATAATGTACGCACCCCAACTCGACAGTGGAGAAATAACACACATAGGTGCTGCAGTCGAATCAACGATATACGCTAATTTTGCCCGAGAGATATTATGCCTGTCCGTAAAAGGACGACTAACATTTCCGACCGTTAAACTATTGAAATAGTCATCAATAAATATAATAATTCCAAGAAAGGCTGATACAAATTGTGCTCCAATACGTGATTTAACTTTTGTTAGAGCCCATTCCCCAAATGCTTGACTCCCGCCTGTGATGGTAATGAGAGAAGCAATCATCCCCAATAATAGCAAAAATAAAATGATATAAAATTCCCATGAATTGATTGCCCCATCCACAATAAATATTCCAGAAACAATGGATGCTATTTGAGAAATAGAGTCGATGATCATTGACTCTCCTTGATTTACCATCAAGGCACCAACAATAATTCCTACCCCTAAAGAAACAAGTACTCTTTTCGTAATAATGACCATTAAAAGCGCTAAAATTGGGGGTACAATTGATAAAATTCCAAGTTCCATACTTTTCTCCTCCTGTAAAAATAAAATGACTGATTATAACACCTTAACTTTAGACTGTACTGTTAGCTCTAACTAAAAAAAGCAGCAAAGGAAAAATCCCTTGCCACTTCAATATGAAGTTAAGACGAATCTCCAACACAGTTCAGTAGTTCTCCACTATTAACAGATAGTGACAGTGTAATATTTATTGAATATTACCCCAGCTGTTGCATCGTAGGACACGATCACAATGCTTCGGCAATGTTTCCTTTCAAAGACTTTCCTCGTTGTCCTAACTCCAGTCTCCTAGTAATAAACTTTGCGCCTCTACCTCACCGATTGATGAGGTCTACTTTAATATTCAATTTTTTTAAGCCTGAATTATTATACCAAACGTATCACTTATTTTCAACAATAACTCACTAGTTATTTGTTTCCAAATCTAAATCATCCAGTCCATCAGGTCTTTGAATCACAGCTGGAGTCATTCCTCCGGTGCCAGTGCCACTTTCACCACCATAAAACTCTGGAACTTCCCCTGGAATCAAGATCATTCCAACCGGGATAGAAGTTTTCACAACTTCCGTAGCTGTAGCAAATGGAATCACTATTTGTACGTCCGCTTCAATTTCCACTGATATACTCATATAGGTATTATTAATCCCAACATCTAAAATATTTTCTTTTAAATTGGACTTCACAGCCCCTATTGCTGATAACCGCACAGGAATTCGAGGCCCCAAGTGAGCTAACAGTGCATTGTTTGTAGCTTGCCCAAGCGGAATCATATGAATGATTCCATCTTCAGAAAAAACCGCTCCCTCTCCATTAACGTCAACATCCTTTGGAAATCTATTATCTTTTGAACGCCCATGTTCTATGTCGTTTAAATAATTTTGTACACTTTCCGTGGTCTCCTGCAATACCCGATTATAGATGACAGAATTAAACTGAACAGAAGTAACCTCACCCTCTTCATTTTTTTCTAATTCTACTAAATCATCCATATCCGTATTATCAAGAAATTGACCAGAAACAGCATCATTAATAGCTAAGGTACCAATCCTTTGCGTCTCAGTCTTCGCAATAGCAATAAGAGTCGGTCTAACACCCGCGTCAATGATGCCTAAGCCGGTGAGTGTTAGCATAATAAATATAATAGACGAAATCATAAAAACGTAACGGAAAGGAAGAGGTCCTTTCTTCTTTCGGCTTTTTGGCCGAACGGTGCGAAATGTCTTCATTGTGATTCCCCCTTCAGCACATACATATGCTAGAAAAGGCAAAGATTGTACCAACAATAACTGTGAAGTAGTATTTATTTTTCATTAGGCTTTGTTACACATTGAATGTTGTTTTTAAAGTAGATAAGGCTTCTCATTAAAATACGATGGACTAATGAGCCCACCGTAAAATAATTAATTCTTTCGTTCATATGTAAGGAAGGTATGAGCATGGGAATTCCTCTCATCCACCTTGCCTTTTTTTGAGGCCACAACTTCCCATTGGCCATCGTCAATGGCCGGAAAAAATGTATCCCCTTCAAATGATTCATGTATTTCCGTAATATATAATCGGTCGGCTAGTGGCAACAGCTGTTCATAAATCGTTGCACCACCAATGACAAAAAATTCTTCCTCATCTTTTACAAGCTTATCCATTTCAGAAAAATTATTAATGACTTCAACTCCTTCTGCCGAAAAGTCATTATTTCTCGTCAACACTATATTTCTGCGTTTTGGTAAAGGTCGTCCAATAGACTCGAATGTTTTTCTTCCCATTACAATTGAATGTCCGTTGGTTGTCTGTTTAAAGAATTGTAAATCACCGGGCAGATGCCAGGGCATCTGCCCATCTTTTCCGATTACGTTATTTTCACTCATCGCCGCAATCATGGAGATCATACAGATACCTCCCCTTTAATATGTGGATGAGGATCGTATCCTTCAAGCACGAAATCTTCAATTGTAAAATCTTCAATATGCTTTCGATCAGGATTTAGCTTCATCGTAGGTAAAGCACGAGGATCTCTTGTAAGCTGCAGTTCAACCTGCTCTATATGATTGTTATAGATATGTACATCACCGAACGTGTGAACGAACTCACCCACTTCTAAGCCGCACTCTTGTGCAATCATCATCGTTAATAAAGAGTAGGAAGCAATATTAAACGGTACACCCAGGAAAACGTCTGCACTTCGTTGATACAACTGACACGAGAGCTTCCCGTCGGCCACGTAAAATTGAAACAGGCAATGACATGGCGCTAGAGCCATTTCATCTAAATCTGCAACATTCCAAGCATTTACAATAAGTCTCCTTGAATCAGGATTCGTTTTAATTTGTTCAATAATAGAACCTAGTTGGTCTATACTTTCTCCTGATGGAGTCGGCCAGGATCGCCATTGCTCCCCATAAATCGGGCCTAAATCGCCATTTTCGTCTGCCCATTCATCCCAAATACGCACCTTGTTTTCTTTAAGATATTTTATATTCGTATCGCCTTTAATAAACCAAAGCAGTTCATGAATAATTGCACGCAACGCTAATTTCTTAGTAGTTACGACCGGGAACCCCTTTGCTAAATCAAATCTTGTTTGATAACCAAAAGTACTTATCGTTCCCGTACCTGTACGATCCTCTTTTTTAACACCCTTATCAAGTACATGTTGACACAAGTCTAAATACTGTTTCAATGGTTGAACCTCCTAATGAAAACGCGCAGCGTCTTTTATTAAATACAGCGTGATCTTTAAAGCCACCATCATTTAAGCATCAAGAGCGAACTTCCCTTGATGCGTGTGGCGTAAAGATAGCTGTCAACTTATAAATTCTTACCTCTAATCAAAACCGCATAGCCGTCTTTTATTAAATGTAGCGTTTTCTCCTGCCTGCACAGGATCTGCGCGATTAGCAGTTTCTTTTATACGACTAAAACCGCAGGCAGAGTTTCTATCGCTACATGTAAAGTTATATTTTGGTCTCCTGTGTCAAAGAATCACAAGATGAAATCGTGACATTTAATTCATCTGACAGATCTATATCATAAGACCCATTACCTTCTCCATCAAACTTAACTCTTATAATTGGTCTGGATGGAAGTTCAGTATTATTGTTAATGATAATCCCTTGTCTGCCATCGCTTAGCGTTACTTCTAAACCTATCGGGTATATAGCAATTGTTTTAGAAAAGACTTCGATAATTTTTTTATCATAAAGAATATCTGCCCCACTATAAAGAAGTTCAAGAGCCTCATGTGGCAGAAAAGCTTTTCGGTAAACACGATTGGAAGTCATCGCATCATAAACATCTGCAACCCCAATGATTCTTGCATAATAATGTATATCTTTACTCGATAATTGTCTGGGATAACCTGATCCGTCAAGTCTTTCATGGTGTTGAAATGCACAATGTGCTGTTAATAAGGATAAATCACCTGACTTACGAATCATTTCAAAACCTAATTCCGCATGGTTTTGAATGGTTTCATACTCTTCTTCCGTCAATTTATCTGTTTTATTTAGAATATCAACCGGAATACCCATCTTTCCAACATCGTGAAGAATTGCTCCAAGCCCTAAATCTTTTAATTCCTTCTCATTTAAACCAAGTTTTCTTCCCAACGCAATGGTATACACCGTTACATTTAAGGAATGATGGAACACATAAGAATCAAAAGAAACAACGTTTGCGAGCATGGAAATCGCTTCGTCATTGCCGGATATTTCCTGTAAAATAGAGTCAATAATGTTTGAAAAGGAAGGCGTCAATTCATGTAAATTTACTGATTTACCTGTTTTAATCCGGTAAGATATACTCGTGAAATTGTCACTAATAGTCTTTAATGACTTGGCCTTTGTTTGTTCAGAAATAACATCAGTCACATAGATATCTGAGGTAAGGTCGTCTTCAATATAAAGATAGGAAATCCCTTTTTCCTTTAATCTGCTTATCATCGACTCTGACAGGGCAATCCCACTATTTAATAATCGTTGGCCATTATCATTGTAAATAGGCTTAGCCAAACGATCACTAATTTGAATCGAATAAATTGACTTTAACTTCATAATAAATACGTTCCCCTCATCGATTATTTAGAATTCATTTCATACTATTTATTTTTGAGCCCCTTTAACTTCCATGCTAATACATCACGAAGGAATTCAGGCATGTAATATTCTTTTTCAGTTAGAGAACTAATTGATGGATACAAATGACCGAAAGTAAACATATCAAGTGTCGCAAGTTTATAATCTTTCGACCGAATTAGGGGTACACCGTTAATGATAACATTTTTTTCACTTATCAATCTAAAATGATCCAGGATTTCCACACCATCAAAAATCATATACCCCAAGACTTTTCCACGAAAACCAAAACCTTTCAAGGCGTAGTTTACCATATCACTTTGTTGCGATTGACGTATTGTTTCCAGCAAGCGGTCACCTGAAATTATAACTGTTGAAGGATTTATCGGATGAGGACAGATCCTGTGAAGATCCCCCAGTGTTACGTTTCCAGCATTTAAATTATCCAAGATTACGCCGGAATTAACCATGGAAATATCCGCTTTACACCATTCTCGGAGAGCTTCAGATAGAAGGACAGGAGATTCACTTCTTTCATACCAATCAACCTTGAGCGGATATTCCAGCCTTGTTACTGGCACTTCGAGTAATTCGTTTCCTGCCTTAAAGAGCTCATTTAGTTTCTGTTCCGTCCCACTATCCTTTTGCGTTGAATCTACTTTCAATGATTTTACGGATTCAACTTTCGTTTCAATATTACTCCTGGAGCCTTGTTGAAAGACTAATGAAACTTCGCCGATATATTCACCTGATCTTCCCGATTGATTAATCCACGTTTGATTCACATATTTACCATCCGGCAAGACATGATGCGTATGGGATCCGAGAATAATATCGATACCAGTAAACTCCATAGCCATTTTCTCATCTTCCCCCAGACCTAAATGGGAAAGACATACCATCACATCTACTTGTGGCCTAACTTCATTGATCACATGCTTTAATTCTACGAATGGATCCGTGAGTGTCCATCCTAACGGTTCATAAAAAAACCGGAAGGGCGCAGTGACCCCCGTAACACCTATTTTCACACCTGTTTTAAGAGTGTATATTTTGTAAGGTACGCTCCAACTTGGCCGTAAACCCTTCTCATGTCTTAAATTGCATAAAATGATTGAAAAATCAGCTTGATCATAAAGTGCATTCAAATCTTTTTTAGAAAATGTAATACCCTCGTTATTACCAATTGTAACTGCATCATAATTCATATCATTGAGAAGCTGAACGTTTCCTTTCCCTAACAATGCCTCTGTCATAGGATGAACTCTGTCACAGTGATCGCCGATATCCATTAAAAGAACGTCTTCTCCTGCATCCTCAGCTTCTTTTCGTTGTTGCTTTAAAGCAGCTACGACGGAAGGCCATTGCTCTAATTGACTATGTAAATCATTCGTATGTAATATTCGCAGCTTTCCTAAAGTCAAAGGACATCACACCTTCATTCATTATATCTTGTTTTTCAAAACTGTCCTACTATCAACTTCATTTAAAGTGAACATTCCTCGATCGTTTATTATAAACTCGAGACGCCCTGATATATTAATCGTATGCCAATAATCACTAAAAAAATTCGTAATAAAATGACCACTGCCTCACTGCTCATACGACGGTTTATTGCAGCTCCTAACTGTCCACCAAACCAAGCCCCTGGAATAAGGGCCATCGCATAATACCAATCAATATTTCCTAAACTTATATGTGAAAATGAACTTATGATCGCCGATAATAATATCATAAACATAGAGGTCGCTACTGCCAGATGCGCTGGGAAAGCAAAGAGGACGATCATCGCAGGTACCATTAATGACCCCCCTCCAATTCCGAATAACCCTGAAAACATGCCTACAAAAAAAGAGATTAGAATTGCAATAAGAGGATTATAACCATATTTAACTGTTTCTCCAACCTCATTAATATAAGACCTTGTAATGCCCTTCGTATTCCTTTTCAATGGTTTAATATGTTTTCTAATCATTAAAATAAAAGAAATAACGATAATAAATGCTCCAAATGCAATTAGAAATACATCAACTTCAATATCTTTATTTAGCCATACCCCAAATAGGGCTCCAGGTCCACTTCCAATAAAAAAAACGAGTGCGCTCTTTACGTCTACCGTTTTCTGTTTTAAATAGGCTAACGTAGAAGATAACCCTGTGAAAATCATGATTAACAATGAAGTTCCAACAGCTATTTGAGGCGTTATGCCACTAATGATTGTTGTATACTCACTTAAGATCATCAGTGCCGGAACGACAATAATTCCTCCACCTAAACCCATGATACTTCCTAAAATGGCTGCGACAAGTCCTAAAAAAAGCAAAAGTATCCATTCCATATAATGCCTGCCTTCTTAAATAAAGTTCATACTTTAATGTGCACACTCTCTATTATTCATCAAATAAGTTTAATTGTCGAGGTGCCAAATCATTATATGTTATATGAAGATTTGAGATTAATGATTTGGCATTATCTGCTGCATGTCCACCGGAATTGTTATTAAAAACGATATACGTTTTCTTTACATTACCGGAAATGCTATTCACTTGTCTGGCAAGACTATCTATTTCATCCTTTGAGTAATCATATAAATATCGTACTTCTCTCCATGCTTCTCCAGTAACAGGTTTGTTCCATGCTGCTTTATTTCTACCATGTAAGCGAATAAATGCTTTCTCGTCACTTGTATTCACCGGTACAAATGGAACAGAGCGCTCCCCTACCTGAGGTTCATCACAAATACTATGGATCCATTCGTCATTTCTCATATATTCTAGCGTGCTTTCTCTTAATGACTCTTGATACCAGGATTGATGCCTAAATTCCAACGCTACTTCAAAATCTATTAGTTCTTGCCTAGCGTACCTTAAATAATCAACATGCTTCTTTTGACAATCAAACCAAGGTGGAAATTGACAAAGGACCATTGCTAACTTGCCTTCTTTCTTTAAAGGAAGAAATGTATTGGTGAAGGCTTGAAACATTTCTTTTTTTGAATCATATGGGATTTCTCCTCGCTGATGCCCCGTCATACCTTGATAAGCTTTAACAATGAATTCAAGGAGGCCGGGGTTTCTCTTACCCATTTCTCTAAATTTCTTTGCGGAGGAATTGCGTAAAAAGAAGAGTCCAATTCAACAATTGGAAAATGTGCTGCATATGATTCTAATTTATTTGATGGAGAATATCCTTGCTCATATAAAGTATGATGATCTCCCCAGCCAGTTAAGCCAATTTTGATATCTTTCATAGTTAAATCCTTTCTATAAGAAAAACGGCATGGCCTTCTTTTATGTAGCGTTAGCTTCTGTCACCATGAAAATACTTAGTATCTTTGGACCTTTATGTAGTAGTGAAAATAAATAAAAGCGAACCCGAACGAGTCGGATTCGCTTAATTGATTAGTATTTTAACCGATTGAGCCTTCCATTTCGAACTTGATTAAACGGTTCATTTCAACCGCATATTCCATAGGAAGTTCTTTCGTGAATGGCTCGATAAAGCCCATTACGATCATTTCAGTTGCTTCTTGCTCAGAAATACCACGGCTCATTAGATAGAAGAGTTGCTCTTCTGATACTTTTGATACCGTTGCTTCATGCTCTAATGTGATATTGTTATTCAAAATCTCATTGTATGGAATTGTATCTGATGTAGATTTGTTATCCATAATGAGCGTATCACACTCAATATTTGCTTTAGAGCCTTCAGATTTACGACCAAAGTGACAGATTCCTCTGTAGGTAACCTTTCCACCTTGTTTAGAAATTGATTTAGAAACAATCGTTGAGGAACAGTCAGGTGCCAAGTGATGCATTTTTGCACCAGCGTCCTGATGTTGACCTTTACCTGCGATTGCAATGGAAAGAACATTACCACGAGCACCGCGGCCTTTCATTACAACAGCTGGGTACTTCATGGTTAGCTTGGAGCCAATGTTACCATCAATCCATTCCATCGTTGCATTTTCATGAGCAACTGCACGTTTTGTAACAAGATTAAAGACGTTCGGAGCCCAGTTTTGAATCGTTGTATAACGGCAGTAAGCATCTTTCTTAACAACGATCTCTACAACCGCACTGTGCAAGGAATTTGTAGTATAAACTGGTGCCGTACAACCCTCTACATAGTGAATAGAACTATCTTCATCGGCAATAATGAGCGTACGCTCAAATTGTCCCATGTTTTCAGAATTAATACGGAAGTAAGCTTGTAAAGGTTGCTCCGTTTTAACTCCTTTAGGTACATAAATGAACGAACCGCCTGACCATACTGCAGAGTTTAACGCAGCGAATTTGTTGTCAGTTGGTGGAATTGTTTTACCGAAGTGTTCTCGGAAAATATCCTCATTTTCTTTAAGTGCAGTGTCTGTGTCTTTGAAAATTACACCCAAATCAGTCATATCTTGTTGCATATTATGATAAACGACTTCAGATTCATATTGTGCAGATACACCAGCGAGATACTTTTGCTCTGCTGCAGGAATCCCTAACTTGTCGAATGTGTTTTTAATTTCCTCAGGAACTTCATCCCATGAGCGTTCAGATTGAGCAGATGGCTTCACGTAGTACGTAATTTCATCGAAATTTAATTCAGCTAAATTCCCGCCCCATTGTGGCATCGGCATTTTATAAAATTGCTCTAATGATTTCAAACGGAAATCTAACATCCACTTCGGCTCATCTTTCATACGTGAAATTTCTTCTACAATTTCACGAGTTAAACCTTTTTTTGAACGGAAAATCGATACGTCTTTATCTGAAAATCCGTATTGATATTCACTAATTTCAGGCATTTTTTTAGCCATGTGAAACCCTCCTTCATAGTAGTAGATGGATTTCCCACCCTCTATAATAAAACCAACATGTTTGCATACGGTTGACAACTTTTTAAAAAATACTCTAATTGAATGTAAAGTATTAATATCTTCATTTTACATCATATAGACAGTGAAAACCAAGGGGAAGTCCTGTATTTATAATATATTACTCAACTTCTTCGTCATTGAGTCCCTTCTCCATGGCTTTCCATGCTAATGTTGCACATTTAATTCTTGCTGGAAATTTAGCAACGCCTTTTAGCGCTTCAATATCTTCAAGCTCAAAATTTTCGGTGTCAACATCTTTTCCAAGCATCATATCAGAAAACATTTCGGACATCTTTAAGGCATCCTCTACAGGAACACCTTTGACAGCCTCAGTCATCATTGACGCAGAAGAAAGACTAATAGAACAACCTTCTCCCACAAATTTTGCTTGTGCAATCTTGCCATCTTCTACGATCATTTGCAATTGAATACGATCACCGCAAGTAGGGTTATTCATATTTATTTTCAAAGTATCGCCTTCAAGCTCCCCTCGATTTCGAGGGCTCTTATAATGATCCATAATCACCTGTCGGTACAAAGTATCTAGTTGATTACCCAAAGACATCGCCAAAATACTCCTTTGTTTTTATTAATGCTTTTACAAAAGCATCGACATCATCTTCTGTATTATAAAGATAAAAGCTAGCTCTTGCAGTTGCATTCACGTCTAACCACTTCATTAACGGTTGAGCACAATGGTGTCCAGCTCTAACTGCTACTCCTTCAGCATCCAATACAGTGGCCACATCATGAGGATGAACGTCGTCACAATTAAACGTTAAAATTCCGGCGCGTTCTTTAGGACCATAAATCGTTACACCTTCTACATCGCTAAGCTGTTGTATGGCATAATTTACGAGCTTTGTTTCGTGGCTTGCAATATTCTCAAGTCCGATGTCCTCAAGATAATCAATTGCAGCTCCTAATCCAATGGCACCAGCAATAATTGGCGTTCCTCCCTCAAACTTCCACGGGAGTTCCTTCCATGTCGACTCGTGTAAACCAACAAAATCGATCATCTCACCACCGAATTCAACAGGTTCCATTTTGTTCAATAATTTTTTCTTACCATAAAGAACTCCAATACCTGTTGGCCCACACATTTTATGACCGGAAAATGCAAAGAAGTCTGCATCGAGATCTTGTACATCTACTTTCATATGAGGAACAGACTGAGCTCCATCTACAACCATAACAGCATCATGTTTGTGTGCCACGGCAGCAATTTCCTTGATCGGATTTATTGTTCCTAAAACATTGGAAACTTGCATAACAGAAACAATTTTAGTTTTGTCTGATATTGTCGCTTCCACATCTTTTAATGAAATTGTGCCATCCTCTTGCAACGGAAGATAAGTTAGTGTCGCTCCAGTAACCTTTGCAAGCTGCTGCCAAGGAATGATATTACTGTGGTGCTCCATAGGAGTTATAACGATCTCATCCCCAGGTCCAACGTTATCACGGCCGTAGCTCGTTGCCACAAGGTTAATTGCAGTTGTCGTACCACGGGTAAATACGATCTCAGCAGTACTCTTGGCATGAATGAATTGACGAACCTTTTCTCGTGCACCTTCATATCCGTCTGTTGCTAATGATCCGAGGGTATGAACCCCCCGGTGGACATTAGAATTATACCTTTTATAATAATCTTCAACTGCTTCAATAATTTGTCGAGGCTTTTGAGAGGTTGCTGCACTATCCAAATAAACGAGCGGATGTCCATTCACTTCCTGATCAAGAATCGGAAATTGCCGACGGACTTCTTGCACATTCATTAGTATACTTTCCTTTCAATCACATCATACAGTTGCTCTTTCACTGAATCGATTGGCAAAGCATTTACGACAGGCGCTAGGAAACCATGAATAATCAATCGTTCCGACTCTCGTTTGGATAAGCCACGGCTCATTAAATAGAACATTTGCATTGGATCAATTTTACCAACAGAAGCTGCGTGCCCTGCAGTAACATCATCTTCATCAATTAACAAAATCGGGTTTGCATCCCCGCGCGCTTTTTCACTTAGCATTAACACACGTTCTGTTTGCTCGCTGTTTGATTTTGTAGCACCATGTTCGATTTTCGATACACCATTGAAAATAGCAGTAGCTGCATCTTTCATAACACCATGCTTAAGGATCTGACCGTCCGTGTTTTTACCGAAATGAACGACGTTCGTCGTGAAGTTTTGAGATTGTTTCCCTCGGCCGATAGACACAGTTTTCGTATCTGCTTGCGACCCTTCTCCCATAAGATATGTGGAGTTTTCAGAAACAGTATTACCGTCATTCATTTGACCAAGCGCCCAATAAATTTTAGCATCTCTACCATTTACTTGACCACGACGGTTTACGTAAGTAGTAACTGCATCGGACAAATTATCCACAGCACCATATCTAACCGTAGCACCATTTTCCACATAAACTTCTGCAATAATGTTTACAGACGCTCCTGCAGAAGTTCCTTCGCTTAAGTAGTTCTCTACGTAAGTTACAGAACTATTTTCTTCCGCTACGATCACAACGTGGTTAAAGAGACCGAAACTTCCTTCATGAGAATATACAGCTTGCAACGGCAATGTGACTTCCACATTTTTAGGAACGTATATAAATGTTCCACCATTAACGAGCGCTGCATGAAGTGCAGTAAGTCGATGCTCATCCACAGATACAGCATCTTGCATGTAATACTTTTTCACAAGATCCTCGTGTTTACTCAATGCAGTTTTAAGATCAGTAAAAATGACACCTTTAGAATCTAAGTCTGCATTTAAAGCAGAGAAAGTTGTGACACCATTCTTTTGAGTGATTAAATTTTGAACGTTCGTTTCTTCTCCAACTAACGTTTTAACGCTGTCAGACAGGTCTGCGTAATTCCCTGTTGCAGAAGTTTTAGGATCCGTATCAAAATCTGTAAAGCTCCACTTAGTTATATTTGTTTTTTCTGGTTTAGGTAAGTTCAAAGTTAGTGCTTTCTCTAGAGACGATAGACGTAAGTCAGCGAACCATTTTGGTTCTTGTTGGTCTTTAGAGAAGCTTGCTAGATCTTGCTGATTAACTGGAAAAGTGATTTCCGTTGTCATCTTCATTCCTCCTCTTTAGCCGAAACTTATTGTTGACCTACAGTTTCGTCTTCAATTCCTAATTCTTGTTTAATCCAGTCATAACCATTTTCTTCAAGCTTCTTAGCTAATTCAGGTCCGCCTGATTTAACGATACGTCCTTGCATCATTACGTGTACAAAGTCTGGCTTAATATAATTAAGAAGACGTTGATAGTGAGTAATGATCATACAGCCAAAGTCTTCACTTCGTAGAGAATTAATTCCTTCTGCAACTACTTTTAAAGCATCTATATCAAGACCAGAGTCAATCTCATCTAAAATTGCAATTTTAGGTTCTAGCATCATAAGTTGAAGAATTTCGTTTCGTTTCTTCTCTCCACCAGAGAAACCTTCGTTTAAATAACGCTGTTGGAAAGATTCGTCAATTTCCAATGTTTTCATTTTTGCATCCATCCCACGAATGAATTTCATTAAAGAAACTTCATCGCCTTCTTCACGACCTGCGTTCATTGCAGAACGAATAAAGTCTGCATTTGTCACACCGGAAACCTCACTTGGGTACTGCATCGCTAGGAAAAGACCCGCACGTGCTCTTTCATCTACATCCATATCAAACAGGTTTTCTCCACCCAATGTTGCTTCTCCACTAGTCACTTCATATTTCGGGTGACCCATTAACGCAGAAGCTAATGTGGACTTACCTGTACCGTTAGGTCCCATAATTGCGTGGATTTCTCCACCGTTTACTTCAATACCGAAGCCTTTTAGAATTTCTTTTTCTTCAATAGAAACATGAAGATCTTTAACTGTTAGATTTGGTTTTGTCATGATTTAAATACCTCCATTTATTTTTTGAAAGTTTAATTTCAAACTGTTAAGATAAGAGAAGCAAAGAAGATCGACATTCTCATTTTATTCTCATTACAATCTTATATCAAATCAAAAATGAGTTCAAGGAAAATACACCATTCTTTTCAAACTCCCCTGACTCATTTTACACTTTATACTTATACCTCCGTTATTATTGAATTTCTTCTTCCTCTGCTTTCAAAAAAACTGTCGATTTTATGATTAATTCGTCCAAAATATATCCCGTCCTCTTCCTATTGAACAGGTTTCACCGTGATATATTTGATATTGATTCTCAATAGAAGTAACTTTTTCTCCTTTAATTGAGAATTAATCTTAATTAAACTTGTCCATTAAGTATAACAATAATTTTTTCCGATTGCACATTCCATAAACATCAAATAGAACGGACCAGAGAAAATACTGGTCCGTCCTATTATCTACACTATATTCAGCTTTATGTCAGTAATCAAGTATTAACTAAAATGTCCAAGCTTCGCTGATAATCTTTATCTCGCGCTTGTTCTACTTTAAGTCGATTGTCTAGTTTGCGATTATATTCCTCATATCCTATTCCATAAGATTGGTACATCGCTTTTTCCATTTCAGTTGTGTGTTTTGTCTGTATCTGATGGATAACAGATCACTTTCCTTCCTGATTGGTTTTTAGATTTGATCTTTGCCATCCTGTTCTCTATCAACTAAAAGTATCTAAAACAGTGGAATCAAGATCTTCTTTAACAAGATTAATTATATCTTTATTAAGTATTTAAACCAATCAGCACCTATTGTTAAATAATCTGACAATTAAGACTCACAACTTGTGAAGAAATATGACCACACTTTCATTTAGAATAACTGCCGTTTACGAGCAAATATTCATGTTTTGACAAGTTATGCAGTTTATTTTTATAATTGAAACATTTAAGATGTCAGATTATCCCCTGAAAGTTCCATGAGACATTCCTCCACAAGTGTTACAGCTTGGCTCATAGTTCCGCCGCCTCCAAATGCACCCGTAACTGCGATAGCTTCTAAAATCTCTTCTCTTGATGCTCCTTGTTCTAGACACCCATTTACATGGTAAATAATGCAGTACTCATCTTGAGCATACAGGCTGATTCCTAATGCTATCATTTGTTTTTCCTTCGCTGACAGCTTGCCAGGATGGAAACAAGCCTCCGTAAACGCTTGATATTTA
Source organism: Salipaludibacillus sp. CF4.18 (assembly GCF_051262595.1). Taxonomy (NCBI): domain Bacteria; kingdom Bacillati; phylum Bacillota; class Bacilli; order Caryophanales; family Bacillaceae; genus Salipaludibacillus; species Salipaludibacillus sp. CF4.18. The sequence continues at coordinate 23,772 of NZ_JBIMEV010000023.1, read as the reverse complement.
GATGCAACATCCGGCATTTGCTCTGAGAAATAACCTAATCCTTCTTTATAATGTAGCAATGATTCTTGAATCGATGAATTGCTAAACTCTTGTTCATCCATAACTTTCACTCCTCCTCTTGCTAAGATACACTTATTTTGGCGTGAAAGCAGAAGAAGTATGTACATACACTGTTCTTTTTTGATCTTTATAGCATTTAGTTCCACTCAATCAATTCGATACGGCCTGAATGTCACTATATGCTATGTTTAGCTCTACTCAGTTTGGCTCTCAACACCTGAGTGTCACTATGTCCTCTGTTTAGTGACACTCGGACAGAGAACCCTTGTTTGAGTGTTACTATCAGCATTCCCAGTAGAAAATACGTAACCAAACGCATAACGCCTTTAAAAAAACTTAGCATCTATAATATCAAATTTGTTACCTTACTTTGATAAGGTGGAAGGTTGTTTGGAAGAATTACCGTTCGTTTTCTGTGGGTGATCTGCAAGCCGCCTAGTGCTGGTTCGATCCCTCTATTCGAAATACATACTTATAATTAAATTTTTCACTCTAAAAAAAGCATCAGAGAATTTCTCTGATGCCTTTCATTATTCAAATTATTATTCAGTAACAGGTACTACTGCATTCTCATATTCTTCAAGAATAAAGTCACGAACATCTTCTGATCGTAGAACTTCGATTAATTTCAAGACACGCTCATCTTCTTCGTCTCCACTGTTTGTTGCAATAACATTAACGTAAGGATTGTCACTGTCAGAGGATTCAATAGCGATAGAATCTTCTAATGGATTTAGCCCAGCATCTAATGCATAGTTTGAATTGATAAGAACAGCATCCCCTTCTCCATTCTCATACGCTGTTGGAAGCAATGCCGCTTCCACATTTGCGGAGAATTCAAAGTTATTCGGGTTCTCTTCAATATCGTCAATTGTTGCTTCAATACCAACTCCGTCAGCTAGCGTAATTAATCCTTTTTCTTCAAGCATCTTCAAGATTCTTCCGTGGTCAGGAATAGCACTACTCATAATAATTTCTGCACCTTCTGGAAGTTCTTCTATGCTGTCAAATTCCTGAGAATACAAACCAATTGGCTCAATATGAATTCCTCCAGCGTTTACAAAGTCATATCCATGCTCTTCAATCTGTGTTTCAAGATATGGAATGTGCTGGAAGTAGTTTGCATCTAGTTCTCCGGCAGCTAACGCTTCGTTTGGAAGAACGTAATCATTGAATGACTCGATCTCTAGAGTCACACCTTCTTCTTCAAGAAGTGGTGCAGCAAATTCTAAGATTTCAGCGTGAGGAACGTTGGAAGCACCAACAACTAATGTTCCGAGATCTTCTCCTTCTGCTTCCTCATTTGCGTTTTCTGTGTTATTGGTTTCTGTATTATTTGTACCCGCGGCGTTATTTTCATTCGTATTTTCTTCCGTACCGCATGCTGCTAATACTCCTACAGATAGTGCTGTAATTCCTAAGCCTTGTAGTAACTTTCTCATGTTGAATTTCCCCTTTTGTTTTTTATTACGCCTTTAGCGTTTGTCTAATTTATTGGTAAAGTAATCGCCGATGAATTGTAAAACAAAGACGAATACTAACACAATCATTGTTGCTATTAAAGTAATATCTGGATTATTTCGTTGAAAACCATCACGGTATGCTAGGTCACCTAATCCACCGGCACCAATTACACCTGCCATCGCTGTGTAACCAATAAGCGCGATCGCTGTAACCGTAATCCCAGAGATAAGTGCTGGTACTGATTCTGGGATTAACACTTTAAAAATAATCTGAGAATTGCTTGCTCCCATTGCTTTTGATGCTTCTATTACACCTTTATCAATTTCCCGCAACGCAATTTCAACCATTCTCGCATAAAATGGTGCTGCTCCAATAATAAGCGCAGGCAATGCGGCTGATGGCCCTAACATTGTTCCAACTAAAGCACTGGTGAACGGAACAAGCAGGACGATGAGAATAATAAATGGAATTGATCTGAATATATTTACATAAGCTGCGATAATACTGTGAACGATCTTATTTTGCCAAAGTTGACCCCGAGCAGTAAGAAATAATAGTAGTCCGAGTATTGTACCAAATATAAACGTAAATAAAAGCGCAATTAACGACATATAAACTGTTTCTGCTGTCGCTTCCCACATGTTTACCCAATTAACATTTTCAAGAAGTAGAATTGATCCAACCAAAAGATTATTCACCGTGGATCACCTCCACTTCTACTTCCTGCTTTCGGATATAATCGATAGCTTCTTTTATATGATGCTCGTCACCAGTGACATTTATAAACAATGATCCATAGGAGCCATCTTGGGTTTGCGAAAGTTTACCTTGTAAAATGTTTATCGTAACCTCAAATTTACGAATAAGATCCGTAATAAGTGCTCTTTTTGCATCGCCACCAACAAATGTAAGTTGAAGGACATGCCCAATACCTTCTTCAGTAAACAAATGTTTAAGGGCTTCTTCGGTTTCTTCAGGTTCTGTCACTTGTTTCACAAATTCTTTTGTCATGTGCTCTTTCGGTCTTCTGAAAACATCAAGGACTGGACCCTGTTCAACAATCCGCCCATTTTCCATTACAGCCACCCGATGACATATTTTACGGATAACATGCATTTCATGCGTGATAAGTACAATGGTCAGATTCAACTTTTTGTTAATATCTATCAATAATTCTAAAATTGAATCGGTTGTTTTGGGATCCAATGCGGATGTTGCTTCATCACACAATAATACTTGTGGATTATTCGCTAGCGCCCGTGCTATGCCGACTCGTTGTTTTTGCCCTCCACTTAGCTGAGAAGGATAGGATGCCCCTCGACCATCTAAACCTACCAGTTTAATAAGTTCTTCCACTCTGGTTTTTCGTTCTGTGCTCGGTACACCTTTAATTTCTAATGGAAATGAAATGTTCTCAGCTACTGTTCTCGACCACAAAAGATTAAAGTGTTGAAAAATCATTCCTATTTCCTGTCTTGCCTCTCGTAGTTTCCTTTGAGACAATGTATTCATATTTTTACCAGCGACACTTACTTCCCCTGTAGTTGGCACTTCCAGCATGTTCAGCATTCTTATGAGCGTGCTTTTTCCAGCACCACTATAGCCAATCACACCAAAAATTTCACCCTTTTCAATCGTGAGATCTATTTGATCGACGGCAGTTACTTTACCGTCACGCGTATTAAATGTTTTTGCTAATTTTGATAAAGTAATCATTTGCTTCCCCTTTTTAAACCGATCGGTTTAGTCGTATTAAAGCACAAAAGTTAAAGATCAAAGAAAAACCTCACTACTCGATAAAATGAGCAGAAAGGTTTTTAGTAATGAATTAAAAGCCCTTCTCCTCATTTTTCAAAGTAAATTGTTTACTTTGATGGAATTGGCACCTTCTAATGGTTTTTATACCTTAGTGGTTGCCGGGCTTCATAGGGCCAGTCCCTCCGCCGCTCTTAATAAGAAGAATTAAGAATTAATATTTAATTTATAGTCTGTTATGCATAATATCATTATCGATTAATTCTTGTCAACTAATTTATTTCACCGTTTTTTGAGAGAGGTAGAGAAGTGATTCCAGCCAAAGCAAATGTTTCAATGAACCTTCAACTTCAAGATCTCCTCTGCGTTTCATGGCCAGCAGAAAGTCTTCCCCACGGAATAAGAGTTTCAATTCATCTTCGTCGCCACTAATCATAATATCACAAACATCCTCATCCAACGTTAATTTAAAATCTTTGTTATCTAAATTCATGTACCAACGCTTTTCCAGATATTTAACTTGAACGATTAGATGATGTTTTTTCAATAGTTCTCTTAAGTGGCTTGTCTTTGTCATGCCTTCCATTGATTTAATGAGTAAATGATTCATGATATCCGCCTCTAATCCGAACTTCGTCTTTGATTACTCATTCTACGAGACGAACAGTAAGTCCTCTTTTTAAGGAAAAGTTAGGCGATATTATTTTAATCAAAAGCTTTGTTTTGAATGAAATACCGTTCTAAAACATTTCCAGAAAATTATAGAAAAAAAGAGTGCCTGCGATTTGTCTTTAGTTCGACAAAAAGCAGACACTCACTGTTAACACCAACCCATGTCGCAGCCTTCTACATAAGATTCAGGTGGCTTCGTTTTTTTCGCTTGGGCATCCTTGAAAAATTTTTCATTTTCAAACTCAAATCCTTCCGACATTTCATACATTTGAGAATGTCCTTTTTTTCGGATTTGACCAATTTTTTCAGCGTTAAAATAGAGCGCAGTTTCCCCTGCTTCATCCTTTTTTTCTACCTGATCGGAAATATCGACCAATGACGTTGGTGATGCTTCCAAACCATCCACATTGTTATTCATTGTATTTTCTTGATCATTATTGCTGGTATTTTCCGTAATATCATTTTGTTGCATCTATATATCCCTCCTCCTATACATCTAGTTTGAGCGAGTATAGATGATCTCATTCAAGAGGAAATATTAGTCAAAAATCCAACAATCTCTCTGTTTCACAAAAAAATAATCTCTAAAAATCCAATAATTATATATAAAAAAGCCTTCCAAATATAAATCATTTGGAAAGCCCTTAGAGTACTATTTAGTCTTCATTAATCATTTCTTCATAAGCGGATGCATCCATTAATTTGTCAAATTCAGATTTATTAGAAGGCTCAACTACAACCATCCACGCTTTTTCATATGGTGATTCATTCACGAATTCCGGAGAATCTTCCAATTCTTCATTTACTTCCACAACTTTACCACTAACTGGAGCATACAGTTCAGAAACAGTTTTAACCGACTCAACACTGCCAAACGGCTCATCCGCTTCAAGGACATCGCCCACTTCTGGAAGCTCTACGAAAACAATGTCGCCTAGCTCTGATTGGGCGAATTCAGTAATCCCAATCCTAACTTTTTCTCCTTCTGTTTTAACCCACTCATGCTCTTCTGAATACTTCAAATCTTTTGGTAAACTCATCTAAAAATCCCTCCATTTATGTAATTAATTATTCTATCTTTCCTTACTATAATATATCCTAAGGCTATGCTTCAACAATCTACTGCTTATTTCCATACCTCGTTATAGATTTCCTCTTTAAAACCAAGTGTTACATTTTTACCATCAGTTGCTAGAGGTCGCTTAATAAGCATACCATCTGAAGCCAAAACTTCTAATAACTCGTCTTCCGAGTAAGTCTTCATTTTGTCTTTCATGCCTAATTCACGGTATTTTAGTCCACTTGTGTTAAAAAATTTCTTTAATTCTAATCCACTTTTTTCATAATAAGATGCTAATTCCTCTTTAGATGGTGGATGACTAACGATATCGACAGCTTCATAGTCGACATTGTTCTCGTCAAGCCATTTCTTTGCATTGCGGCAAGTACCGCATTTTGGATAATGATAAAAAGTAACGCTCATCTTTCTTTCCTCCTAGTAAAACATGATTCACACACTGTCCTCATCATATACCACATTCAGGTTTTTTTCACACATTCCTGCTTGTTATTATTCCTACACAAAAGTAGAAGGAAATCGAAAAATGAAATTAAATGTCCTAGTTTCATAACTGAAAAACTCGAAAAAGCGAAGGACCTCATGATTTTCATGAGGTCCTTCGCCATCCTTAAGAGAGGAGAATGCCCTTTCATTTAGAAAGGAGTCATATTTTATTGGGACAGGGGAGTGCCCCAAATTGGTTAACAATAGTTTATATAACAAAACTTCATTTTTATCTTCATCGGCAGAAAAGACACTATACGTTTTTCTTAGATAACGTATTTCTCTTCTTCAATGACTCGTGCTGCTATTTCTCGTTTTTTTGCAATCATATTAATTGGAGTGTGACGAGTTAATTTTTTAAGAATGGATAGCATTGTTCTTAAGCTGTCTCCTTCTTCAAGTGTTACTAATGATTCTTTTGCTATTGCTTCAATTCGGTTAAATGCCTCTTGAGAATAAACTTGAGTCATCAGAAGCTTTTGGTTTGATTTAGCTTCTCCATCTTTTGCCATTGCTTTTTCCGTTCGTAAAATAATAGACTCGATGTTGAATATTTCGTTTACTATATCTGCCACGTTGGCAAGCATTTCTTGTTCTTTTTGAAGCTTTTCTCCATATTTTTGGTCTGCAGTTCCAGCAATCATCAAGAAAATCTTTTTAGCATTACCCAACAAATACTTTTCTTGCTCTAATGGCTCATCGCCAACTTCTTCAGGCATCATCATCATTAATTCTTCCTGCAAACCACTTGCTCTTTCTAATAGAGCTAGTTCGCCTTTCATGGCCTTCCGCATAATTGTGGCTGGCACGAGCATACGGTTAATCTCATTTGTTCCTTCAAAAATCCGATTGATCCTTGAGTTGCGATACATAGATTCCACTTCATACTCTGCCATGAAGCCATATCCACCGTGAATTTGCACTGCCTCGTCGACTACAAAATCCAATACTTCTGAACCAAAAAACTTGTTTAATGAACATTCAATTGCATATTCACCAATTGCTTTTCCTACCTTCGCTCCATCCTTCTGTTCTTCTTCAGAAAGATTTTCAAAAGCTCCATCAATTAATCCACCTGTTCGATAGATTTGACTTTCCATTGCATAAGTTCTTAATGCCATTTCCGCCAATTTTTTCTGAATGAGTGTAAATTTCGAAATAGGCAGTTTAAACTGTTTTCGTTCATTTGCATATTTAGCGGAAATTTCTATCGCGCGCTTTGCACCACCGATACACCCGACTCCTAGTTTATAACGGCCGATATTAAGAATATTAAACGCGATAACGTGCCCTTTGCCAATCTCACCTAATAGGTTTTCTTTCGGTACCTGAACATCCTGTAATATTAGTGTACGCGTAGAAGACCCTTTGATTCCCATCTTCTTTTCTTCAGGTCCGGTAGACACACCTTCATACTCTCTTTCTACAATAAATGCTGAAAAATGTTCCCCATCAACTTTTGCATAGACAACAAATACATCAGCAAAACCAGCGTTTGTAATCCACTGCTTTTCGCCATTGAGTACATAGTGAGTTCCGGCATCATTTAATTTGGCTGTCGTTTTTGCACTTAACGCATCTGAACCTGAACTAGGCTCCGTTAACGCGTAAGCAGCTAGTTTTTCTCCACTTGCTAATGCAGGAAGATATGTCTTCTTTTGATCCTCAGTTCCGAAAAAGACAATGGGTAAAGAGCCAATTCCAACGTGTGCACCATAGGATAAAGAGAAAGAGCCTGCTAGAGCAAATTTCTCTGTAATCAGAGAAGAACTGATTTTATCTAAGCCAATACCACCGTATTCTTCCGGTACGTCTGCTCCAAGAAGTCCTAGTTCCCCCGCTTCTTTTAATAGTTTTACAGACCTATCAAATTCATGGTTTTCGATGAACTCGATTTGTGGAACCACTTGCTCAACAACAAAATCTTCTGTTGTCTTGGCAATCATTTTGTGCTCATCGGTAAAATCCTCTGGTGTAAAAACTTGGTCGTATGAAACATCGTCCAGTAGAAAACTTCCACCTTTAGCTGTTTTATTTGCAGTTGCCATAATAATGTTCCTCCTTTAATATCTTAAATCAATTCAAACACTCCAGCGGCACCCATTCCTCCACCGATACACATCGTAACAACACCATACTTTTCATTACGACGCTTCATTTCATGAATGAGACTAAGTGTAAGTTTCGTTCCCGTACATCCAAGAGGATGACCTAATGCTATTGCCCCACCGTTTACATTTACTTTTTCTCTATCTAATTCTAAATGGCGAATGATCTGTAAGGATTGTGACGCAAACGCTTCATTCAATTCGTAAAGACCAATATCAGCCATTTCTAATCCAGCTTGTTTTACCGCTTTCGGAATCGCCTCAATTGGCCCAATTCCCATAATTTCCGGAGCGACACCCGCAACTGCAAATGAGCGGAACTTTACTAAAGGTGTTAGTCCTTCTGCTTCTGCCACTTCACGGTCCATCACTAAAACGGAAGCAGCACCGTCACTCATTTGAGATGTGTTTCCTGCGGTGACTGTTCCTCCATTGACTTTAAATGCAGGCCGAAGTTTTGCTAATGTTTCTGCCGATGTTTCAGGACGAACTCCTTCATCGGTATCTACAATAATCTCTTTTTCTACTAATTTATTATTCTCATCGACCGAACGAAGCGTAACTGGAACAGGAACGATCTCATCGTTAAACTTACCTTCCTTCAATGCTATTGCTGCGCGTCGATGGCTTTCTACTGCATATGCGTCCTGATCTTCACGACTCACCTCGAAGCGTGTTGCTACTTCCTCAGCGGTATGACCCATGCCCATATAATATTCTGGTGCTTCTTCTACGAGCTTAGGATTTGGTGCAATGACGTGACCTCCCATAGGAATCATACTCATCGACTCCGCTCCACCAGCGATAATTGCTTCGGATTGTCCGAGCATAATTCGCTCAGCTGCATAAGCTATACTTTGCAATCCCGAAGAGCAATAACGGTTGATCGTAATTGCGGGAACGTGATCCGGCAAACCGGCCAATGCAGATATGTTTCGCGCCATATTCATCCCTTGCTCTGCTTCTGGCATTGCACAACCGATGATGACATCTTCAATGCGGTTTGGATCAAAATTATTCGCACGTTTTAATGTTTCCTTAATCGTAATAGCCGCTAAATCATCTGGCCTTACGTTAGCAAAGCTTCCCTTTTTTGCTTTTCCAATAGGTGTTCTAGCACCTGCTACAATCACGGCTTCTCTCAAAAAATTCCCCTCCTCATTCCTTCACGTTCAACTTGTTTAATTGCGTAACGGTTTGCCCTTCGACAGCATATACTGCATCCGCTGCTGTGTTTTCGGTTCACCGACAAGACTTAAAAATGCCTCTCTTTCAATGTCTAATAAGTATTGTTCATCTACCATTGTTCCTTTAGGAAGACGTCCCCCTGCCAAAACAAACGCTAGTTTATCGGCAATTTTCAAATCATGGTCGGAAATCATTCCGCCGAATTTCATTGTTTTTGCCCCTAGTAACATTGTTCCATAACCCGTTTCACCAACAACTGGAATCTTCTTACGCTTAGGTGGCTGATATCCTTGATTGAACAGGTGCAACGCTTTTCCTTTTGCATCATAAAGCAAGTGATCTCCATTAATGCTTATTCCGTCTTGTTCACGGATAAACCCAAGTCCTTCTGCTTCCTGTGCACTCGTACTCACCTTAGCCATCGCAATTGTTTCGAAAACTTGGTTTGCAATGGCTTGATGGTCAATTTGAGCACCTTCTGGCAGACTTTCTATTTTACGGAGGTAAAGTTCCTTGTTTCCACCGCCGCCTGGTATAAGACCCACACCTACTTCTACGAGACCCATGTATGTTTCAGCGGAAGCCTGGATACTTGCTGATGGTAAACAAATCTCTGTTCCGCCTCCTAGAGTCATCGCAAACGGTGCAGTAACAACTGGTCTCCCCGAGTATCTGATTTTTGCCATCGACTTTTGGAACTGGCGAATAACCAAATCTATTTCAAGAAAGTTCATATCTTGCGCTTCCATTAAAATCATCATCAAATTAGCGCCAACACAGAAGTTTTTACCTTGATTATTAATAACGAGTCCTTTATAGTTCGATTCTACTTCCTCAATCGATTTATTAATCATTTGCATCACATCAAGCCCAATGGAATTATTTGGTGATGTAAATTCCAGGCATGCAATATCATCCCCAAGATCAACCAAGGACGCACCAGCATTTTTCATAATGACATGATCATTATCTTTTAACGCTTTGATGTTTATCACTTTTTTATTCATCGCTGTTTTCTTATAATCCCCATCGTGGTAATAGCTGTCATGCGCTTGATAAAAAGAAGTGAATCCTTTTTCTAACATCTCTTCTATCCATGCCGGTATCTTATCGCCTTCTTCTTTCATTCGAGCAACGGATTTCTCAAGACCAATAGCATCCCAGGTTTCAAAGGGCCCTAATTCCCAACCGAATCCCCATTTCATGGCTTGATCTACATCAATAATGGTCTCCGCGACCTCCGAAAGCTTTTCAGCAGAATAAAGTAGTGTTGCCTTAAGGACATTCCAGACAAGTTCTCCTGCTCGATCATCCGCATAGATAAGCGCTTTCATTTTTGCTGAGCGACCTTTTGCTTGTTTGCTCTGTTGAACGGAGGCAGCCTTCAGTTTTTTCCCTTCCACATAATCCATTGTCTCAAGGTCCAGTTCTAATATTTCACTGCCTTTATCTGTCTTTTTCTTATAATAAAAGCCTTTGCCAGTTTTGCTTCCCAGCATCTTCTTTTCAGCCATTTCTTTCATAAAAGCGGGAGGATCAAATACTTTCTTCTCATCCCCGTCTACTTGATCATAAACATTTTTCGCTACATGTAAAAACGTATCAAGACCAACGACGTCCAATGTTCTGAAAGTTGCACTCTTCGGACGTCCTAAAGCAGGACCGGTTACAGAATCAACTTCTCCAATGGAATAACCTCGCTCCACCATTTCCCTTACTGTTACGAGCAAGCCATAAGTACCGATTCTGTTTGCAATAAAGTTTGGTGTATCCTTGGCTTCCACGACTCCTTTTCCGAGTGTCTCTTCCCCAAATTGCTTCATAAACTTAACTACTTCATCTGATGTATCCTTTGTTCGAATCACTTCTAACAATTTCAAATAACGGGGTGGGTTAAAGAAGTGCGTTCCAAGAAAATGACTCTTGAAATCATCAGATCTACCCTCGGCCATCGCTTCTACAGAAATTCCGGATGTATTAGAACTTACAATTGAACCTGGTTTACGGTGTTCATCTACTTGCGCAAATACCCTCTGTTTAATCTCAAGGTTTTCAACAACTACCTCAACAATCCAATCAACTTCCGCCAAACGATTCATATCATCTTGCATGTTCCCCGCTTCAATAAATTCGATATTTTCTTTTTTTGCAAGCGGTGCTGGTTTTTGCTTCAAAAGTTTTTTTATCGATTCTGAAGCTAGTCTATTTCGAACAATTTTATCCTCTAACGTAAGCCCTTTTTTCTGTTCCATTTCATTTAGCTCTCTTGGCACTATGTCCAATAATATCGTTGGAATGCCAACATTTGCGAGATGCGCTGCAATACCTGAACCCATGACTCCTGATCCTAAAACTGCAACTTTACCGATTCTTTTCAGCATGAAGTACCTCCTTCTCCCTATCTTGAATGAATACTCATTCATTTTTAAGGCAAAAAATATGGCGCCTATAATTGCGCTTTTTTTATTCTCAACTATCTACACCTATAACTATATATAATTTTCACCTGATACGCAATAGAATTAACAAAAAATTTTAATTTCGTATTCAACTAATTTTTTTCATTTGTTGATATTAGGAATATCTCCTCATCTATTGTGAAAACTAACTTAGGTAACAACGTCAACGAATATTAGCAGATAAGGAGGAATGTTAGATGCAACAACAACCAATGAACCAACAGGGGCAATCCATGTCGCAGCCACCACAAGTACTTACGGATAAAGATCTTCTCTACATTAGTGACATGCTGTCGTGGAACCTTATGGCTATGAAAAAGGCTAATGATATGTCACAAAATTGTTCTGATCAACAAGTTTCTCAATCGTTGGATACTGCTGGAAGAATGCATCAGCAACATTATCAGACATTACTTTCTCATTTACAGAATAATTCTAATCCACAAGGAACATCAACTCTACAATAATTATTAGAAAGGAGTGTTTATATGGATCAGCAAACAAATAAAATTTCAAACCCGCCTACACAAGTACCAAAAACACCTCAAATGAATGCTCGCGACTATGCTAACGACATGCTGTCTACCGAAAAATATATGACAGACGCGTATGCGACAGCACTTAACGAAGCAAGTCACGAAGCGTTATACTTAGACATTGAAAAAGCCTTTCTAGATTCACAGCGATGTCAGAGGGAATTATTTAACTTGATGTTTGAGAAAGGCTGGTATAGCTTTGAAAAAGCAGATACCCAAAAAATAGATCAAGCTTTTCAACAATTCTCAGGCTATAGCAGTCAATTCCCCTACCAACAATAAAAAATTGCTTTATATCATCGAAGGTTGTTTGAAAGAATTACCGCTCCCTTTCCGTGGATGATCCGCGAGCCTCCTCGATCAAAAAAACGATCTGCGGGGTCTCGCTTGGATCATTCTTCCACAGGAGTCTCGCGGATTCTTCCAAACAACAATTTTTTATAAAGGCAGTTTCGAAACGTTATTGTTTCTGAACTATGAAAAGAATAAATACAACCTTGTTGAAGGGCTGTCTTTGTAGACTTTCATTATTTAAAAAATAACTCGAAAGAGCGAAGGCGGCGACTCCTACGGGAAAAGCAATAGCTGAAGACCCCGGAGGACGACGGTTTTTGTCCGAGGAGGCTGAAGCATTGCCCGTGGAAAGCGTCCGCCTAGAGAGGATTCGAGTCCTCTGTTAAAAAGATACAACAATCTCTAAAAAAACATGAATCCTATAAAAAAACTGAGCCGGTATATTGCCCGACTCAGTTTTTTTATTTTATTATGAACTTCTCTTCATGAAACCTGTATAACGTCGTTCGATTAATTGACTTTCGATGCGTTTCATTGTGTCTAAAGCAACCCCAACAACGATGAGAAGGCCTGTCCCACCAACTTGAACAGATGGTGGAAGTCCTGCGAAATTACCAAACAGGAGAGGCAACACAGCAACCGCCGCTAAAAATAATGACCCTACAAATGTTAAACGGTAAAGAATCCGGATAATGAATTTCTCCGTAGTTTTTCCGGGTCTAATACCTGGGATAAAGCCATTTTGTTTTTGTAAATTTGCTGCCATTTGTTCAGGATTCATTTGAACAAACGTATAAAAATAAGCAAATGCAATGATAAGCGCGGCATAGACAATCATTCCGATTGCATTTGTATAATCAAATGTCTCAACTATCCATCTGGCAGTTGCACTTCCCTCACCAAAAAAGTTCGCTACTGTCGGCGGGAAAATGAATAAAGACATTGCAAAAATAACAGGAATGACTCCAGCCGTATTTACTTTTAAAGGAAGATGAGAGGACTGGCCACCTGATGGTTTACCTCCAGGCGTTATTTTTTTCGCATATTGAATAGGAACCTTTCGTTCTGCTTGCTGAACGAAAATAATACCAACAATAATCGCCAAAATAGCTAGTAGAATAAGTACTACTGTAATAATATTCAGAAACAATTGATCGCCAACATCCGTAAAATACATGCTGTACAATTGATTAACTCCTCCAGGTATACCTGAAGCAATACCAGCAAAAATCATGATGGAAATACCATTTCCAACACCATTAGCGGTAATCTGCTCCCCTAACCAAAGAAGAAATGCCGTTCCAGCAGTTAATATGACTGCTATGAGTAAATACGTTGAAATCGTTGGATCCGGTACCAATCCTGGCATAATATTATTAAAGCCAATGGACATCCCTAAAGCTTGAATAAAAGCAATTCCTATCGTTCCGTATCGAGTAACCTGGGCCAGCTTCTTTCGACCGGATTCACCTTCTTTTGCCCACTCTGCGAAAAGCGGTACAACATCCATTCTAAGTAGCTGCACGATAATCGATGCCGTGATATAAGGCATGATTCCTGTGGCAAAAATAGAAAAATTCTCTAAGGCGCCTCCGCCAAATTGGTTTAAGAATCCCAATGCAGCAAGGCCTTCAAAATTAAGAACGTCGGCATTTACACCTGGTGCTGGTATGTGAGCGCCAATTCTAAAAAAAAGAAGAATCGATAGTGTAAAAAAGATTTTGTTACGCAAATCACTAATACTCATCATGTTCTTAATTACTCTAAACATAAATATACACCTCAACCCTATAAATTATGTATAACTTCCTATTAAAGAATACCACAATAATCAGAAAAATAGAGCATTTTTTTGAAAGCCCTTACTTTTATATTATTTTTATACCGTACCTTTAATATAAAGGAAGCTTTTAAGGGCCCAATTAGTCGAAAGAGACTTTCTTGGACCCTTCACATAAAAAACTTTTACTTCCAGTATTTAGGACACTTTTGTTTGAGCTATAGAAAGTGGAAAGACTTCTGTATGATCTCCGGAAAGAGGATAGGCTACTACCGTATCATTTAAGCAAGTGAATAATTCTTCTATGGCTTTATTGTCTCCGGTTATGACAATCCCTTCACGCCCATCCACTCTTGATACTTTAGAAATATAATTCACTGTAAACTGATTTTCTAACTGCGGTCCAAGTTTTTCTCCGGTTAAAAGCCATGCTTTCAGCGGTTCAACAACACTATCATCCTCAGAATGAGATAAAATCATTTTTTCGAATTCGATTCCGGATACCGGTTCTTCTTCACTTGTACCTGTCCAGAAATTTATCAAATCCTCGACAACGGCACTTGCTGTAGGAAACTTACCTGCTCCCGGACCTTGAAAAAGCAAGGAACCTACGATGTTCCCTTGAACGTGAATGCCATTGTTGACACCCTCTACCCCATACAAAGCGTGATCAGATAGCACAAATCTTGGCTCTACACATGCCGATACTTTGTCCTTACTTTTTTCTAATGAAGCAACGTGTTTAATTCGTCCACCGAAAGTTTCTGCAATTAATAAGTCATTCACGTTTACACCTCGGACTCCCTTTGGTTTTTCAGTCTGCCAATTCGGAGCGACACCGTATATCCAATGACTTAAAATCTGTGTTTTAAAATACGCATCCCATCCGTCCACATCTTTATCAGGGACTGCTTCCGCGTACCCATGAGCTTGCGCTTCTTCTAGTGCAGTCTCAAAGGAAGTCCCTTCTTTACGCATTTTAGTTAGAATAAAGTTTGACGTGCCGTTTAGAATACCTTCAACTTTTTCTAAAACATTTGATTTTAAGGTATGACGAATACTCGTTAAGATTGGGATTCCGCCTGCCACTGCTGCCTCGAAAAATAACCGGCAATGATTACTTCTAGCCAGCGTCAACAATTCTTCCCCATATTTAGCCACCAGCTCTTTATTAGCCGTTATCACGGAAACCCCTTGCTGTAATAAAGCTTTCACATATGGATAAGCGATCTCAGCGTCAGGGGAAGCTTCTACAACCACATCTAAATCTTCACGATCGATAATCGCTTGAAAATTATCTGTGACTTCTGTGTTATCGCCTAGTTCTCTTACCTTACTAGCATCTTTCACTAAAACAACCGGAATACTATAAGGACCGCCAATTAGCCTTTCCAACTTGTTTCTTTGCTCTATCAGAGTTTCATAAACCCCACTTCCAACAGTTCCGAACCCTATGATTGCTAGTTTTTTCACAGCTTTGCTCATGTGAATATTCCCTCCCAATGTTGAATTGTATACATCTCTATTTAAAAATGAGAAAGATACAATACATAATTTTCTTCATAAAACAGTGTTTGTTTACATAAATAAAATAAATGTCGTACACGCTAATTTCTCGAATCAAAATAATTCTACGTAAATTAATAAAACTCCCTATCAATTTAATGAAGGGAGTTTGGAAGATGCGTAACTTAAAAAACAATTACATTTCCTCATCTCCCAAAGCATTCTAATAAGAATCCCTTGCAGGAATTAGCACCTTGTATTTAAAGACATCACACATTCATGCGTCTTCATACCGGTTGCTGGGTTTCATAGGGCCAGTCCCTCCACCACTCATGATAAGTTGAATATTTGAAGTTGTAAGAATACTTTATCACTCTAGTGTATGCTTGTCAAAAGCAATTTTAATGGTTGCATTTCCACGCAACGCGCAACGCAATCATTTTAGCACCTTACCTGTTCATTTCACTACCTAACGCACTCATTTCAGCACCTCACCCATTCATTTCCAAGCCCAACACAATCATTTGCCCAACTACCAAACCAATTTTAACGCACAAAAAAAGAGGCTGCGATGATTCACAGCCTCTACCTCTTTTTTACAATTTATCTAGATCCAAATCAGTTACTGCACCTTTAGCAGATGATGAAACTAATTTTGCATACTTGGCTAGAATACCATGCTTATACTTTAAAGCAGGCTGTGTCCAAGCCGCTTTTCTGCGTCCTAGTTCTTCATTCGTAATTTTAAAGTTTACTTCTTGCGTCTCGCTATCAATCGTAACGATATCTCCATTTTGCAGCAATCCGATTGGACCTCCTACAAAGGCTTCCGGAGCAATATGACCAATAACAAACCCGTGCGATCCACCTGAGAAGCGACCATCTGTCATAAGTGCGACTTTACCGTTAAGACCTCTACCAACGATCATCGCTGTAATAGAAAGCATTTCTGGCATACCAGGGCCGCCTTTTGGACCTACGTTACGAATAACAAGAACGTCTCCAGCTTGAATTTCGTTCGCTTCAATGGCAGTAGTAGCATCTGCTTCACTGTCATAAACTTTCGCCGGTCCTTCAAAACGACTAATTTTTTGACCGGACATTTTAGCTACTGCCCCTTCTGGAGCAAGGTTTCCACGTAATACAACAAGCGGACCGTCTGGTTTAATAGGATTATCAAACGGACGGATGATAACTTGTCCTTCTTTAAGCGCAGGAGCTTCCGCTAAGTTTTCTGCAATCGTCTTGCCTGTTACAGTTAAGCAATCACCGTGAAGTAGACCGTGCTCAAGCAATAATTTCATGACAGCTGGAACTCCTCCAACCTCATAAAGATCTTGCATGACATATTTTCCACTTGGCTTTAGGTCGGCAAGGTGAGGAACATTCTTTCGGACTCTTTCAAAATCATCCAATTCCAATTTAACGCCCGCTGAATGAGCCATTGCAGTTAAATGTAATAACGCATTTGTAGAACCACCAAGTGCCATAACTACGGTAATAGCATTTTCAAAAGCTTCTTTTGTCATGATATCTCTAGGATAGATATCTTTTTCAAGTAATTGAACGACCAATTCTCCAGCTTGTAAACATTCTTGCTTCTTGTAATCATTTATTGCAGGTGTAGAGGAAGATCCCGGAATACTCATTCCTAAAGCTTCTACTGCGGATGCCATCGTGTTCGCAGTGTACATGCCGCCACAGGCTCCTGCCCCTGGACATGCACTACATTCCACTTTATGAAGCTCTTCATCGTCAATTAATCCTGATTGATGTTTTCCGACTGCTTCAAAAGAAGAAACGATATCGATGTCTTCTCCGTTATGTTTCCCTGGCTGAATAGTTCCACCATATACATAAACTGACGGTAGATTTAATCTTCCCATTGCCATTACACAGGCTGGCGTTGTTTTATCACAACCACCGATAGCTACGATGCCATCCAATCGTTCTGCTCCAACTACTGTCTCAATTGAATCTGCGATAACTTCTCTACTCGGAAGCGAATAGTTCATTCCTTCATGACCCATTGCAATTCCGTCAGCAACAGTAATCGTATTGAAAATCATCGGAGCGCCTCCTCCATCGGAAGCACCTGTCTTGGCATGACGAGCCAACTCATCAATATGTACATTACATGGCGTTACCTCACTCCATGTACTAGCAATGCCAATCATAGGTTTTTTGAAATCTTCGTCTGTAAAACCGACTGCTCGAAGCATAGATCGGTTCGGCATTCTATTCACGCCTTCACTTATTACTTTACTTCGTATCCGTAAATCCTTTTTCTCACTCATTATTTCCACCCTTTCAATATGTTTCAAACCATTGTTAGATTATCTTTTCTATATTCATTATCATACGCATTTCAGCACATCAACGCAATGAGTTTTCTGAAAACAATTTTAATTTTGACAGAATTATGTCCTTTTAGATCACCAACAACAAGCTTATTGCCATGACAGCCATTCCTGACATGAGTCCATAAATAGGAAGATGTGTTTCATCATACTTTTTTGCAGCTGGTAATAATTCATCAAGTGAAATGAAAATCATGATACCCGCAACCCCGGCAAAAATGATACCGAAAAGGACATCATTCAAGAAAGGCATCAGTATTAAAAAAGCTACTATCGCTCCGAGCGGCTCAGCTAAGCCAGATAAAAAGGACAATTTAAATGCTTTTTTCTTATCGCCGGTAGCATAATAAATCGGGACTGAAATTGCGACACCTTCAGGGATATTATGAATGGCAATCGCTATTGCTATTGCTACCCCTAATCCAGGATCCTGCAAGGCAGCGGTGAATGTTGCTATCCCTTCAGGAAAGTTATGGATGGCAATCGCTAACGCCGTAAATGTCCCCATTTTTAAAAGATCCGCGTTATCCGCTGGCAGTGTCCGTGTACTCATTTCTTCCACTTTCTTTACTTCATGAGGATTCCCTTGCTTCGGGATTAATTGATCAATAATTGCAATGACGATCATTCCGCCAAAAAAACCGGCTACGGTCGCCCAACTTCCAGGCTGTTCCCCCAACGCACCGACAAGCGATTCCCTCGCTTTAAAAAAGATTTCCACCATTGAAACATAAATCATTACCCCTGCTGAAAACCCGAGAGTAAATGATAAAAATTTTGTATTTGTTCTTTTCGCAAAAAAGGCAAGTAAGCTGCCAATTCCCGTTGCTAGACCGGCCACTAGCGTTAGTCCAAGTGCAAATAATACATCGCCGTCCATCTTATTTCCTCCATTAACTTTATTTTCGTTAAAACTCTAATCTATATCTTACATTTTTAACGTCTATAAGAAAAGGATGTTTCTACATCCTCCTACAGTCTATGATAGTTACCTTGCTTTTCGCTACTCTCAATTTTTAAAATGCTCCTATTTATGTATTTATAGTGTTCACTTCTGAATTATGACACAATATAAGAAAAAGGAGGTAAATTTATGACTGAATCAGTTTTAGGCTACTTACAAGACAATCGTGAACGACTCCTGAAAAGGCTCGAGGAGTTTCTAGCCATTCCTAGTATAAGCACAGACAAGACAAATCTGGATGATGTTCGTAAAGCCGGACAATTTGTCGCAGATTACTTAATTGAAATTGGCTTTAACAAAGTTGAATTAAAAGAAACTGCCGGTCATCCTCTTGTTTATGCAGAGTGGTTGGAAGTAAAAGATGCACCAACAGCCTTGTTTTACGGGCATTATGATGTCCAACCTGCAGATCCACTTGAATTATGGGATAGTGAGCCATTCGCACCCGAAATTCGGGATGGGAAAATATTTGCACGAGGGGCAAGTGACGATAAAGGGCAAGTATTTATGCAACTGGCTGTTTTTGAAGCCTTCATGAAAACAACGGGAAGCCTTCCACTAAATATCAAAGTTTGCATAGAAGGGGAAGAAGAAACTGGAAGTGAAAATCTCTATCCGCATCTAAAAGAAAATAAACAAATGTTCGATGCTGATTTTGCGATGATATCTGATTCCGGTATGGTTGAAAAAGGTCAACCAACGATACTTTATGGGCTCAAAGGTTTTACTGGTCTGGAAGTTACCGTCCAAGGACCAAATCGTGATCTTCACTCAGGATTGTATGGCGGCGCCGTGAAAAACCCTGCAATGGCACTCAGTCACTTGCTAGCCTCGTTGAAGGATGAGGATGAATACGTCACAGTACCTGGTTTTTATCATGGTGTCGAAGAATTATCCGCCCACGAGCGACAACTTATGAACGAAGCTCCAGGAGAAGATTATCCATCATCACTTGGAATCCCGGAAACGACACCAGAAAAAGGTTTTACAGCAAAGGAACATACAATGGCTCGTCCAACACTTGAGATAAATGGACTGTATAGTGGCTACCAAGGTCCAGGAACGAAAACGATTATACCCTCGACTGCCACAGCAAAAATCACATGCCGTTTGGTGCCTGGACAAGATCCAGAAGAAGTTCAAGAGTTGCTCACAAATCACCTTCTGAACGCTTGTCCAAAAGGAGTCACTGTTTCGGTTCAAAAAGAAGCTTTGTCAGCAAAAGCATATAAAGTCGATCCAAACCATCCACTTTTAAAGAAAGCTGCTGAAAGTTACTCGTCCGCATTTGAGAAAGAGGCGGTATTTGTTCGTCTAGGAGGATCGATCCCAGTTGTGGAATCCATCGATGAACTTTTCGGAATGCCGGTTATCTTACTCGGTTTCGGAACTCCTGAAGACAACCTGCATTCCCCTAATGAGAGTTTCCCTCTCTATCATTTTGATAAGGGAATGGAAGTCCTCGTACATTATTGGCAAAACGTTGCAGATAAGAGATGACTGCATGGCTCTTAATTCCCGCACCAACCTATCCAACATTGCTGATAAGTCGACAAAGAAAAGCACCTCTTACTTACTCCCATTTTCACGGGGGAAAGAGGTGCTTTTTATAAGGAAGATTTAACATTCTAAATCTTGATTTATATTACCAGCTTGCCTTTTTCACTCCGGGGATTCTTCCTTGATGAGCAAGTTCTCTGAAACAAATCCGACAGAGTTTAAACTTTCTCAGTACTGAATGAGGGCGTCCACATTTTTGGCAACGGGTGTATTCCTGAACTTTAAATTTAGGTTCACGCATCGATTTCGCGATCATTGACTTTTTAGCCATGCTTTTCCCTCCCATTTCCTAGTTAAAAGACTAGTCTAAAGGAAATCACTTTCAATACTAGGTGATTTAAATGGGAATAAAGGTAACATTATCTAAACACATGGAATTCTTATTCAATGAAAGGTTCCTATATTGTCGTGTACTTTAGAATACTTAAATCTCTACGTCTGCTCGGATAAAAACTGTTCTCCGTGATCTTCCAACTAACTTAAGAAGGCCTTATGGGAGCATCTTTATACGGGTCTTCGGTCGCTTTATCTTTGTCATCGTGTGTTAAGTGGGCTCCGGGATCTTTCCGAGGTAAGCCTTGGTGCAAATTACGGTTTTCGTAAGCAAAGTTACTGTAATATTGTTGCCCCTCTTCCCAAGGAGTACTCTTGTTTTCTACGGGCTCATTTGCGTTGCGGGGAGAGCCATATGGACCTTCTGAAAATTCCTCATGAGTAAGAAAATTTCTTTCTGTTTCTACTGTAGAAAAATCGGTATAATTTTTATCGTCTCCGACCATTTAAATCCCTCCATTCCATTGGCATAGTCATAATATAACCAACTTACAAAGAAAAAATGAAAGGCTATTTTCTCTAATAGTTCTTTTTGGAGGCAATATTTGAATCCGTTTCAGCAGACTCTTTCTAAGGAGATAGTTCAGTGTACTCCTTCTATTATTCAGTATCCTTACCTAAAAAATCTTTCAAAACGAGTAAATCGGCGTGGATAAGTTCAAGTACTTTACGATTGTAGAAAAACGCTGCTGGATGAAATGTTGGAAAAATCATGTAATGTTTTTCTGTCCATTTATATTTATCTTTATCAAGGCGCAAGACAGGTCCTTTAATCAATTTCCCGTGACATTCTGTGATTTTCTGCCCCGGTCCGACTAATCGACGTAAACCAATATTTCCTAATGCAACGATTACTGGTGCCTTAACATTTTCAATTTCATAATCGAGAAGGGGTGCATGAGCTAAAATTTCCCTTGCTGTGGGAGCACGATTATATTTCCTTTTTACAATCGTACCATCTCTTTCCTTTTTTTCTCCCCATCGATAGGGACGACTTCGGACGGCACTCGTTATATAAACATCCTCTCTTGTTAGTCCGACCATTTCCAGAAATTTCATTAGTTCCTTGCCAGATCGGCCGCTAAAAGGAATGCCATTATGTATTTCCGTTTCTCCAGGTGCTTCCCCAACAAGCATAATTGCAGGATACTCCGGTCCGCTCCCATAAACAAATCCCTCCACGGGAAAATCTGAAATATTGTCTATTCCTTTTTGCGCTAAAGATTCGGGTATTTGCATGTTAACGTCTCCTCCTCAACTCTTATTTCTGTTTATTTTCCCAATTAGTTAGGTTAAAAAACAAAAAACTCTCTAGGCCGATTTAAACTGTAAACATTATTTACAAGAAGAATTTAGTTTCTAAATGGAGTTCTTTTTATTCTGCCCATCCAGTGATATCCCAATTATTTTTAACTTATACAAGTAGTTTGAATTTTCACCCAACACTTTTTTCAAGATTAAATTAATATTCGGGGTATTTTTAACTGGCTTGTCTCACATAATAATGTTACACGAAGCAGGAGGTGATAGTGATGGCGAACAACAACAACAATAATAACAACGCTGACGCTCAACGAAACAATCGTAACAATGCAAACAACAACAATAACAACGAATTGAATGTTGACAATGCAAATGCAGAATTTGCAAGTGACAACGCTGCACAAAATCTAAACAACCGTAACGCTCGTAATAACCAGAACAATAACAATAACAATAACAACAATAATAACTAATTTCTCCCCTAATCAAGCGTACATAAGGATTTCTTCCTTTTGTGCGCTTTTTTTAATTAACGCGAAAATCAAATCACAATGATTAACAAGCCAATTTTCTCTTGGATAATCCACTTATCGTCAAAATTATTAAAGGAGGGATTGTCATGAAGGAATCAGCAAAAAATCACCCTATCCACGAGAACCACACTCATAAGCACAGCATCGCTTGTGGACATACTAAAATCCGTCATGGAGATCATATTGACTATGTTCATAATGGTCACTTGCATCATGAACATAGTGGCCACTGGGACGAATGTAAAATCCCTATTACTCATTCAAATCCCGATGGATGTCATGCACTAAGTTGTGGGTGTCTACATGAAGATAGCTGTGGACATGAGAAAGTTCCTCATGGTGACCATATGGACTATTTAGTGAATGGTCGTCTTCACCACGTTCATGGAGAACACTGTGATGATCATGGGCCGGTTGAATTAGTAACAACTCTGTATTAGATGTCCTTGAATTTTCATGGTATCAATTGGTCATCCCTTTTGATACCTCTTTTATGAAGTATAATACGAAGCTTCGTTGTTTTGAATCCGCACCAAATATCTTCCCTCTGCCAAACTTTATTCCCCCTCTAAACGAAAGAACTTGCTATAATTGGTTTATTAGCTGCTTTAAAAATGGATCTGTTTGAAAGGGGGAGTTATGAAAAAATCATCAAGCTAAGTCTACTATATTCTCAACCTCTTTTTATTTTACTATTACCCGTTTGGTTTGAATTAACAAGGTATTTACACTTTATGGTTATAGCGATTTTGTGGTTTTGTTTTTCTTTCTTTGTATTATTTTGTATATGCTTGATAAAAGACGAAAAGATCATTGTATCAAAACGTATTTTTCACTTAGTAGTATTACTCTATTCTATCGGGCTTTTAATCTTATTGTTTTTCAGACCTCAAGAACAAAATTACGGTGCAGTAAATCTCATTCCATTTGAAACCATTCAATTTTATCTTTCCGGACAAGTTGATCATTTAATCGCTGTTTATAATTTAGGTGCAAATATTGGTTTATTTCTCCCATACGGATTGTATTACAGATACATAAAAAAGAAACCATCGATCATAAATCTTATACTAATAGCCATTGGCTCGGTTTGTTTGATTGAAGGATTACAGTATATAAGCAATAGGGCAGTTTGGATATTGATGATTTGATACTTAACGTGTTAGGAGTGTGTTTCGGCTTCCTGTTTCATCCACTCATACAAAAGGTATTTAAGATCAAACAATGATGCCTTAATCAGAATGCCATCAGCTTGATTTTTTTCAATAAGCTTTTTCTTTTTAAAAATTATATGTACGATAGGATGAAGAGACATTTTTTTAAGTGGCCAATGAAAGGGGAAAAAACATGACTATTTATAAAAAAGGGGAAAC
>NZ_JBIMEV010000022.1:0-70006 GCF_051262595.1 Salipaludibacillus sp. CF4.18 | reverse complement strand
GAATTAGCCTTTTTTTCTAATGATCAATAGAATGCTAATGGTCATTGATTAGTGTGAGTAAGTTCACGTATAATGAAGACATTGATTTTATTTTTGAATGAATAAGGGAAACGAGGTCATAACCATGGGTAACACAAAAAAATTGATTTTTTTTGATATTGACGGGACGTTATTAGATCATAACAAAGAGTTACCTGCTTCTACAGAGAAAGCGATCAATGATCTTCATGCAGCAGGACATTACATAGCTATTGCAACGGGTAGGGCACCTTTCATGTTTCCGGAGTTGCGCGAAAAACTGGGCATACATACTTTTATTAGCTTCAACGGACAATATGTGAAAGTAGGAGATGAAGAGATTTTAACGAATCCATTAAATGATACGGAACTTATTCGTTTAACTGAAGCAGCAGTGAATAATGATCACCCTCTAGTATATATGGACCATCTTGATATGAAAGCTAATATACCATATCATGCTAGAATTGAAGAGAGTATCAGTCTTTCATTGAAATTTAAACATCCGGCTTACGATCCCAGTTATTTAAATGGCCGAGATATTTACCAGGCGTTGTTATTTAACACAGCGGAAGAAATGCGTCCATATAAAGAAAGTTTTCAGAAGTTTGACTTTGTGCGCTGGCACGAATTTTCTACAGATGTCGTGCCTAAGGGCGGCTCTAAGGCAAAGGGAATTGAAGCTGTGATGAATCACCTTGGATTTGCTAAAGAGGATGTGTATGCATTTGGAGACGGTCCAAATGATATTGAAATGCTTGACTACGTTGTAAATAGTGTTGCGATGGGTAACGCCGGTGACGCGTTGAAGAAACAGGCTTCGTATGTAACGAAAGACGTTGATGACGATGGTATATTACACGGATTAAAACATTTTGGATTGTTATAGAATAAAAGAAGTAGCTTTATTATTACCTAAGTAACTCGTTATGTTTATGGTTAGAGGTTATGAGCGGTATAGCTGAATATATAAGCGAGAAGCACGGAGGAATGAGCAAGCTGATCTACAAAATGAGCGTGTTTACGTTAGAAATGCGCATTGCAACTTTGAAAAAGTTCACTTTTGCTTTATAATAGGAAAGTGAGCTTTTATAAGAAGAGAACGGCTTTGCCGTTTTTCTTAATTGACTCTGTAGCTCAGCAGGATAGAGCAGCCGCCTCCTAAGCGGCAGGTCGGAGGTTCAAATCCTCTCAGGGTCACCACTACATATATTTAACCCCCTCTAACCTAGGGGTTTTTCTTTTAAAATGGTATTACAGTTTTAGTCAAGTTTACCTATTTAGGCTATATTCTTACGTTTGTATTTGAAATTATTAGAGGGTTTGAATAACTTCAATAGGGAATAGTATAATAATAGAAAAAGGCAAACTATTTTAAAGAATAGGACGCAAAGCTTAGGGTCTAAGGTTTAATAAACTACGATCGCCTGGTTACCAATATAACGAAGTATTTAATATTAAAATTATTGGCTATTCTCCATTGAGAATAGCTATTTCTGTTTTATGGAAGAGAGTCGTTAATATAAAGAAAGTCTGATAAGTTATTAAAAACTTGGGGGTAAAGACGTGTCTTCTAAACAAAGGATATTAAATCAAGTCTCTACATATGAGTTAGCATTTGAGAATTCAAAAGATGCAATTGTTATTGCGGATGCTTTTGGAACAATCATTCATACTAATTCTACCCATCATAAATGTTTTGGTATTCCCAATGATCGAGATCTTTCTCCTATGGAATGGTCGAGCTATTTCGATATATATTATGATGATAGTATTAAACCGATTCCATTAGAAGAAACCCCGTTATTTCGGATAATCGATGGTGATCAAGTAAATGATCTTGAAATTGCCGTCAAAACGAAAAACGATGAAAAAAGAAATTACATCATGAATGGAAATCAAATTTTATCAGAGGATAACGCAGTCATTGGAGCAGTTCTCATAGCTTATGACATTACAGAAAGAAAGCGTTCTGAATTAAAATTAAAAGAAAGTGAATCAAATTATCAAAACATTGTAAAAATGTCCTCAGAAGCGATCGTTATTCACCGAAATAATGAAATTTTATTTGTTAATGATGCTGCAATAAAAATAATAGAAGCTAATAACCAAAAGGATCTTCTCGGTAAATCAATTTTTGATTATCTTATTCCTCATCATCATGAGACGGCTCTTAAAAGAACAAATATTCCGTTAGAGGGAAAGACAGAGGAAGCAACTCAATATAAAGTAACAACGTTAAAGGGTAATACAGTAGATTTAGAGGTTACATTAAAAGAGATCCAATTTAGGGGACAATCGGCTCTTTTATCAATGGGCAAAGATATCACTCAGGAGAAATTAATGACGGAAAACCTGGAGGAAAGTGAAGAACGATATCGTTCTTTGTTTATGAATCATTCGGAGGCCATTTTTACTTTGGACTTAGATGGTAATTTCTATAATGTTAATCCTGCTTGTGAAAAACTATCAGGATATAAATATGAAGAGCTTATTCAACAATCCTTTATACCATTACTCAAAAAAGAACATTTAGAAAAGGTTTTATACCATTTCACTCAATCGTTGCAGGCAACACCACAAAATTATGAATGTTCGATTGTAAATAAACAAGGGGAAGAAATTGATTTAGTGATAACCAATATCCCAATCATTGTTAAAGGAGTAATACAAGGAATATATGGGATATGTAAAGACATTACAGTACAAAAAAGCATGCAAGAAAAGATTGAACATATGGCTTTTCATGATGATTTAACTGGCTTGCCAAATCGAAATTTCCTAAATGAACAGCTAAAAAATACAGTAGTAAACCCGGAATCGGAGCAAAACTTAGCCGTTATTTTTTTAGACCTAGACCGGTTTAAATTTATTAATGATACATTAGGGCATGGAATTGGTGACCAACTATTAATTCAAGTTGCTAAACGAATTAAAGCTATTGTTCGTGGCAAGGACACCGTTGCGAGATTGAGTGGCGACGAGTATGTTATCTTATTAGATAACCCGGATGAAGATGATGCCAATCAAACCGCAGAGAGACTTCTTCAATCCTTTAATGAACCATTTATGATTGATCAACAAGAGGTTTACTCGACTTGCAGTATCGGAATTAGTTCAAGCATAGGAGAAGAGGACGTCAAGAGTCTTCTTGAAAATGCTGACTTAGCGATGTATGCAGCAAAACAACGAGGTCGAAATAATTATCAGGTTTTCACACAAGATATGAATAAGTTGGTTGAACGTAAATTAAAGATTGAGACGAGCTTAAGAAGCGGACTTATAAATAACGAATTTCAGCTTTATTATCAACCACAGAATGATTTAAACACGACTGAAATAATTGGTGCAGAAGTATTGTTACGATGGGAACACCCGAAACTAGGTTTTATCCCTCCGGACGAATTTATTCCAATAGCAGAAGAAACAGGGTTAATAGTTCCTCTTGGCGACTGGGTACTTCAAGAAACATGCAGCCAACTTAGAAAATGGTTGGACGCTGGTCTTCCTCCTATCAGAATTGCTGTTAATATATCATCCGTACAATTAGTTGGAAGTAAACTACCGGAAAAAATACAACAAGTACTACAAGCGAATAATATTGATCCGAAACTTTTATGTGTAGAAATGACAGAGAGTGTGATGCAAAATAAAAGTGAGACACTCCCCATTTTGAAACAGCTAAAAGAATTAGGTGTTTTCATCTCCATAGATGATTTTGGGACAGGTTTCTCTTCACTGAACTATTTGAAAGATCTACCGATCGATGAACTAAAGATAGATAAATCTTTTCTCCAAGATATATTGAAGGACCCTAAAGAAAAAGCGATTGTTAAAAGTATCATTGATTTAGGAAATAATTTGGCGCTGCATGTAATCGTTGAAGGGATAGAAAATGAGGATCAAGTAAAATTACTAAAAGAACTTAATTGCGTTATTGGACAAGGATACTACTTCAATAAGCCTTTACCGAAAGAGGAATTTGAAGCTGCGGTTTTAAAAAGTAATGTTTGCAAGTTTACCTCAAAATAGGAAATAAGAAATAAGAAAAGTTTTCAGCTTTAGAATTACTTTTATTTTTTCCATACTAAAAAGAAGCATTGGAATCGCGGTAATGATTCAATGCTTCTTTTTTAGCTTAAAATGTATTATTTTTGTACTTGATTTGTAGCTGTTGCTTTTTCTACTGTCACGCCATGCGCATCAATCTCAAGTAATTCGATGCGATGCTGCTGATAGTGGCTGCGCAATTGGAGTTTAATTTCGCGGCCATTACCCTTTGGTATGAAAAAGAGTACGATAGGACCTGCTCCGCTAAGTGTAGCGCCGTAAACAGGAAGTTCTTCAGCTAGCTGATTTGCTTTTTCCCATTCAGGAATGGAAGGCATACGGTAAGGAAGGTGGAAAAGATCTTTTCCCATCATTTTGCCTGCCAGTGCCCAATTACCTTGTAATATGGCTGCGACAAGCACATTACTGACGCCGCTTGCTTCAACGGCCTTTTTATAAGAGAAATCCTCTGGCAGAGAGCCACGAGATTCTTTCGTACTTAATTCATATTCAGGTATCACGGCAACAAGATCGATGTCAGGTACGCCAGCTAAGACAATATTAGTTTCGTCTTCTCGATGGCTACCAATAATCATTCCTCCGTATATGGACGGACCAACATTATCAGGGTGTCCTTCTTCGAGACTTGCGAAGCGTGCCTTTTCATCGGATGTGAGTTCTAAATCCAACAATTGGTTTGCAAGCTCAATTCCAGCAACAATCGCGGTGGCACTGCTTCCAAATCCTCGTGCCAGCGGAATGTCACTCTCCATTTCTACTTGAACGGCCGGTAATTCTTTATCGTATTCGCTGGCAATTTTGGCAGCGATTTTATAGACCAGATTATCTTCACCAGAAGGAATACCTTCAAGGTTTTCGGAAACGGTGTGAAAAAACCACTCGTCACTTTTTTTTATACGTAGAGTTAAATATCGATTCAACGCCATTCCCACCGAGTCAAAACCAGGGCCTAGATTTGCTGTACTGGCTGGGACTTTGATGGAAAACAGCTCGTTAAAGTCGGCTGTCATCGTTTTACACGTCCTAACATATGGTCAATTACGACGGATTCTTCATTAGGTAAAGCAGTAGGCTGAACGAGAGAAGAGTCAATAGCGTAATTCGGATCTTTCAGTCCATTTCCTGTTAGAACAGCAACAATACGTGATCCTTTCTTGATTTCTCCTGAATCTAATTGCTTTTTAATTCCGGCAATAGAGGCGCAAGAAGCGGGTTCAGCAAAAACACCTTCTTCACGGGCAAGTAGTTTATAGGCTTCAAGAATTTCACCGTCTGTTACGAAATCAATTTTACCTGATGATTCCTCTGAGGCACGTACAGCTTGTGTCCAGCTGGCAGGATTACCAATGCGGATGGCAGTTGCAGCAGTCTCAGGGTTATCAATGATTCTATTCTGCACAATTGCTGCAGAGCCTTCAGCTTCGAAACCTCTCATTTGTGGTAGGCCAGTTCCTTTTGCTTTGTGATATTCGTTGAATCCCTTCCAATAAGCGGTGATGTTACCGGCATTTCCCACAGGAATCGCTAGCACATCAGGTGCAGCGCCTAATGCATCACAGATTTCAAAAGCTGCTGTTTTTTGACCTTCAATGCGATAAGGATTCACGGAATTTACTAGTGCAATAGGCGACTGCTTCTCAAGGTTACGAACCATTTGCAGAGCATTATCGAAGTTACCGGCGATACTGTAGATCTCAGCACCGTAAACAACAGCCTGGGCAAGTTTCCCCATGGCAATTTTGCCCTCAGGTATAACAACGAGGCATCTCATCTTCGCTTGTGCGGCGTATGCGGCGGCAGCAGCGGAAGTATTCCCGGTAGAAGCGCACATAATTGCTTCACTGCCAGCTTCTTTAGCTTTTGCTACGGCCATTACCATTCCACGGTCCTTAAAGGAACCAGTTGGATTAGCCCCATCATATTTCACGTGAAGTTCAATCCCCCATTTTTCAGAAAGATGTTTCAATGGAAGAAGGGGAGTATTCCCTTCTTGCAAGGAAAGCATGGGTGTATTTTCGTTAACGGGTAAATAAGCTTTGTATTCTTCTAACAAACCTCGCCACATTATTTTCGGTCCCCTTCCACACGGTAGCTGCTTTTCACTTCCACAACAACATCCGCATCGGCTAATTTTTCTAATACTAAATCATAGTTTTTCTTTGAAACAGCGTGAGTAACAACAATAATCTCTGCAAGTTTACCTTGATTTAATGGAAGCTGCAGGATTTTCTCTAAACTTACTTCGTTCTCATGGAACAAGTGTGTAAGTGAAGCGAATGTACCTGAAATATCTTTTGCATGAATACGTAAAAAGTATTTTGCATGAATATCATCGGGGTCTTTCAGCTTCTTTTCAAATTGAGGAAGGATCACACTGTTTCCATTCACTCCGAGACGGTTATTTTTCAAAACAGCAACTAAATCTGATACTACGGCAGTGGCTGTTGGTAATTTACCGGCCCCTGGTCCGTAAAACATCGTTTCTCCAACTGCATCTCCATATACATATACAGCATTGTATTCATCGTCAACAGATGCAAGAGGGTGCTCATGAGGAACGAGTGTTGGTTGAACACTTACTTCTACTTTATCATTAAAGCGATTGGCAATGCCAACGAGCTTCATTGTATAGCCAAGTTGTTCACAAAATGCAAGGTCTTCTCTTGTGACTTCTGTAATACCACGGATAGAAACGTCATCGAGGTCCAGATTCATTGAAAAGCCTAACGTACCTAAAATACTGATTTTTCTAGCCGCATCGATTCCTTCAACGTCTGCAGTTGGATCTGCTTCTGCATAGCCTAACGCTTGGGCTTCCTGGAGAGCTTCTTCGTATCCTCGGCCCTCTTTCGACATTTTTGTAAGAATATAATTCGTTGTACCATTTACAATTCCGATCATTTTACTGATTCTATCAGAGGCAAGTCCTTCTACTAATGTACGAAGAATAGGGATACCTCCAGCAACACTAGCTTCGTAGAATAGATCACACCCTTGTTTATTTGCAAGCTCGAGTAGCTCAGAGCCATGAATAGCCATGAGGTCTTTATTAGCTGTGATAACATTCTTATTATTCTCCAGTGCCTGACGGATGTACCTTCTTGCATCTTCAATTCCGCCCATCACTTCAATGACAGCAACGATCGATGGATCATTCAAAATATCATCTGCATTTAGGGTCAATTGATCGTCATCTATCGTGATCTCTCTTTCTTTATGGAGATTGCTAACGAGCACTATCTTAACCTTTATACTGCAACCTAACTGGTGCTGCAATTTATCCTGGTGATCTCGAATAATTTGAAGGACACCTGTACCAACTGTTCCAAATCCTAACAAGCCTATATTCATTTCCTGTGCCATGATCTATCAACTCCTGTGCTGTCTCTATTTAAAGTACATATGTGTTTGTATAAAGGACATTATAGAGGGGAAATGCCGAGAATACAACCGTTTTGACGAAAATAATAGTAGAAATGCTTTTGATTCAATCCTTCTAGAAAAACAGAAGCGTCATTATTAGTCGATTTAGACAAATGTCCTCCGTTAACAAGGAGTAATTAAAGCTATGGATTTTTCTCCTTCCTTATAATACTTGTCTCACCAAACGGTGGGGAGATAACCCTCACATTGAAAAATGAGCAGAACCATTTGATTGTGAGTGTCAGGGATTACGGATTAGGAATTCCTGATGAAGCATTGGAGAAACTATTTAATAAGTTTCAGAGAATTGATCAAAGTGACCGTAAAAAAATCGTTGGAACCGGATTGGGACTTGCTATCTCAAGAGAAATTGTCGAGAGGCATGAGGGAGAAATGTGGGTGGAATCCAAAGAAGGAGAAGGCTCGACATTCTACTTTAGCATTCCACTCGATTCGGATAATACGATAGATAAGGGTACAGTCATTAAAGGTTCACCAGAAGTTCCTTTGAAAAACGGGGAAACGGTGATGATTATTGAAGATGATACGAGTCTAGCCCTTTTACTATCGGAGGAGTTAAAAGCTAGTGGATTTCGAGTGCTTCATCATTATGATCCGAAAAATGCCTATACTGATATATTGAAGCAACCCCTGGCAGCGGTTGTAGTCGACCTAATGTTAGGAGACGATATGGATGGCTGGGAACTTATCAAACAACTAAAGGAAAACGAAGATACGGTGCAATTACCAATCATTATTTCCTCTGCCTTGGACAAGTCAGTTGAAAAGGTGGAAAGGTTCCAAGTGAATGAGTATCTGACAAAGCCATATCCACCTAAGGATCTTTCTAAAACACTGTTAAATTTTATCCAATCAAAAGAAGGCAAAGATGGAGAAATCTTATTTCCGGAAGAAGAGTAGAGCAACTCAGGAGTTAATATATAGGACTTTGACTTTTACTGATCTATAGTTGATAATAGGCTTACTTATCTAATTTTCAGTACGAGCGAATTCCCATTTTTCATAGAAGGAGGTGAATACAGATGATGTTCGAAATATCCCATGATTTAGTGCCAGCTCTCATAACGATAAGTTTATATATGACATTTGCGGGTGCGCATCTTTTACATTTTATGGTTCAAGAGTCCGGTGCAGCCAATCGTCATATGTCACAAAAGAAACTAAGTGTATGTGAACAATTAAGCGGTTCGGAAAACCTAATGGCTGATCACAATGTGAAACGGCGTACGTGGATAACCAGAATCATGAAACGAAAAGAAGGTCCTGAGGATGATTCCGATTATTTGTCCTTCTCGAATCCAAGCAAACAACCAATTCGAGGAGGTATATTATTGTGGAAGAAAGATCTGTATTCACCCGTTTTTCAAAATATAGCAAACTCATTATAATAACTTTGATGGTTTTAATGGTAGCGACTGGTTGCCAGGTAAATATGGACCCAATTAGTGCTGACACATCAGGGGTATTTAATCACTATATTATTTTCCCTTTTTCGTTTTCTATCAAGTTCCTGGCAGATGCTTTCAGTGGGAACTATGGTTTATCGATAGTGTTTATGACACTCTTGCTTCGTATGGTACTCATGCCACTTATGATGAGACAGCAGAAAACACAGCTTGCTTCTAGGGCAAAGATGGCCGTGATCCAGCCTGAGATGAATGAAATAAAAGAAAAATACAAAGAGAAAAAGTCATCAGAAGACCAGCAAAAAATGCAAAAAGAAATGATGGCCCTTTATCAAAAGCACAGTTTTAATCCTATTACTTCTATGGGATGCTTGCCGATGCTTATTCAGTTCCCGATATTAATCGGCTTTTACTATGCGATTATGAGGACACCTGAGATCGCTCAACACAGCTTTTTATGGTTCAATCTGGGAGAACCGGATGGGATTTTGCCATTTCTGGCGGGGATCGTATATTTCATCCAATTTAGAGTTTCTCAAATCGGGATGGATCAGAAACAGCAAAAACAAATGGCGATGCTTGGATATATTACACCTGTTTTGATGGGAGTTTTCTCTTTTTCTGTCGCTGCAGCAATGCCTTTATACTGGACAATTGGTGGTCTGTTCTTGATCTTCCAAACGGCTTTGTTCAAATGGATGTACCGTGAAAAACAGCTTGCGTTAAATACAGCGTTAGGTAATAAATAAGAAAAACGGCATAGCCGTCTTTTGTTAAGTACAGCGTCTGCTTCAACCACCCTCATTACGAGTAGCACCTACGTAGTACGTGTAGGTGCTACTCGTAATGAGGGTGGTTTTCCCTTGATACTTGCGGTGTGAAGGTAGCTGCTAATTTTATAAGTCACCTTATAAAAAAGAGGTGTCAAAGGTACAATACCTTATGACACCACTTTTTCTGTGAAAACAAATGTTAGTTAACGATGATCAATTTTTTCCGGGTACATATCGTGGTTCATTAAACGGTGCTCGGCCATGTTTTCGTATTTGGTGCCGGGCTTTCCGTAATTCACATATGGGTCAATCGAGATACCGCCACGTGGAGTGAACTTTCCCCATATTTCGATATATCGTGGATCCATCAGTTCAACCAAATCATTGACCATTTTATTCATACAATCTTCGTGGAAGTCTCCGTGATTGCGAAAACTGAATAAATAAAGCTTTAACGACTTACTTTCAACCATTTTTTTATCGGGAATATAGCTAATATATATTGTTGCAAAGTCCGGTTGACCTGTTATTGGACAAAGACTCGTGAACTCTGGACAATTAAACTTCACAAAATAATCACGTTGAGGATGACGGTTTTCGAATTCCTCGAGTATCGTCGGATCATAATTCATTTTGTATTCGACATTCATATTACCCAGTAGGCTGACTTCTTTTTCTCGGTTATGAGACATAAGTTGATCCCTCCGTTTCAGTGACTTGGTCTTTTTTGTTGAGCCACTTCACTGTCATATAAACAAATGGTGTATCTGCTAAAGCAATCACTAATTTTACAAGGTATTGTGTCACGATCATAAATACCAAGGCTCCTAAGGGCATCGTTCCCGCAAAAGCGATTGTAACGAAGATTGTGGAATCTAATAACTGACTGGCAGAGGTGCTGGCGTTATTACGAAGCCATAAGTGTTTGCCATTCGTTGCTTGTTTGAGTTTATGAAATAAATGGACATCGAATAGTTGAGATAAAAAATAAGCAATAAGAGAAGCCGCAACTACTCTTGGAACAGCGCCTATAATCATTTCAAATTCCGACTGCATTCCCCAAAACTCAGCTGGCGGTAGTTGGACAGCACCAAAGAAGAACACTAGCATCATAAGGTTTGTGAATAACCCAATCAGGACAACTTTCTTCGCAGTACTTTTACCGAAAACTTCTGAAATGGAGTCTG
Organism: Salipaludibacillus sp. CF4.18; assembly: GCF_051262595.1. Lineage (NCBI taxonomy): Bacteria > Bacillati > Bacillota > Bacilli > Caryophanales > Bacillaceae > Salipaludibacillus > Salipaludibacillus sp. CF4.18. The sequence continues at coordinate 59,107 of NZ_JBIMEV010000022.1, read as the reverse complement.
TAATTAAAAACGTTAATGGATAAGTTAACAGTCCCGCAGTTAATACGACAGATCCAACGGTAAATAGTTTCACCGATACCACATTTGACACGAACAACGCCGTAAAGAAAATCCCAACGAGTAAAATGAGCTTATCTTGTTTATTCAAGGCAAACACCTCTTTTATTAAAGACAGAGTTACCTAGAGTAAATGGCGTGCAAAAAAGACAGGCAGTGTCATCCTGACTCTCGTTTAAAACGACAATATTATTTTCCATCTTATTCAGCTCCTAGTTTTTGTTTTTATAGCGGAGGATGGTTGCGAACTCCGCTCAATCGTCTACTTTAGCACATTTTACACCTAAAAGTAAGTAGGAAGTTTTTAGTAAAGTCGTCCACCTAGGCTTCATAGGTGTTGGTTTATTTCTTTTTTATATAATTTTCGTTATGATATGTTAGGACATACTAGTGGATTGGAGGCACCAAGTGATGGAGACAACTGTGAAAGTAAAGATGAAGTTAGCTGATAAATATCAGTCGGGGTTTCCGTTAATCATGAAGGATGCGTTGGTAAATGCTGAGGTGTTGACCAAAGAGGGACAGCATTTAAATGTGGTTGATGAGCAAGGGACATACATAGGCAAGGGTTATTATGGGTTACAAAATAAAGGTGTCGGTTGGGTTTTGACGAATAAACATGATGAAAATATTGACCAATCTCTTTTTGATCGGAAAATTGTTAAAGCATTGGGACTTCGAAGAAAGTATTTTGATGACCCGAATACAACAGCTTTTCGCGTTTTTAATGGGGAAGGTGACGGCATCGGTGGAGTAACTATTGACTACTTTGCTGGTTTTTACGTGATTCACTGGTACAGCGAAGGAATTTATCAGTTTAAGGATGAAGTTGTACAGACACTGAAAACACAAACAGATTATCGAGGAATTTATGAGAAGAAACGATTTGCCACCAATGGGAAATATCTTGATGATGATGACTTTATTACTGGAGAACGTGGAGAATTCCCTTTAATAGTGAAGGAAAATGGAGTCAATGTCGCAGTCTACTTAAACGAAGGTGCGATGGTTGGGGTCTTCATGGATCAACGGGAGGTAAGGCAGGCTATTCGTGACCGTTATGCAGAAGGACGCACGGTATTAAACACATTTTCCTATACGGGTGCTTTTTCTGTATTTGCAGCGATGGGTGGAGCGACGAAAACCACAAATGTCGATCTGGCAAATCGCAGCTTACCGAAAACAATTGAGCAATTCAGCATTAATGGGTTGGATTATGAGGCACAGGACATTATTGTTGATGATGTGTTTAAATTCTTTAAATTTGCTGGGAGAAAACAGCACAAATATGAGATGGTTATTTTAGATCCACCAAGTTTTGCGCGATCGAAAAAAATGACATTCAGTGCAGCCAAGGATTACACAAATCTTTTGAAGGAAGCCATAGCGATTACTGAAAGCAATGGTCTGATCATCGCTTCCACGAATCATGCTGGCGTTTCAAGAAAGAAGTTCCGCACTTTTATAGATAAGGCGTTTAAAGAGACAGGGCTCGGCTACAATATTGTCGAGGAGTTTTCTTTACCAGATGATTACCGAGTAACCTCGACGTACCCAGACGGAGACTACTTGAAGGTTTTGTTTATAAAGGTTGTCTCATAAGACAACCCAAAAGCAATGAGCTTTGTCGCTCCATGTTTTAAAGTCCGCTATAGGTTTTTCATAGCGGACGAGGAGCGAACGAAGCCATTGCCAACTGCTACAAAAACTGCCTGACCTGCAATGAGTAGCCGCAGATGCAACTTTTTAATATTATCAGGACATTCCTAATCACTTAAGGTATTAAAATATGCCTATGATTGAATGTTCCATAGATATCCAACGTTAAGTGTGATATAACGGTAAATAGAAGTTATTTTGATAAAATCGGGATCACGCAACAATAGAAATTTGGTACCAGAAAGGTGAATTGAATGAGTGAAAATACAAGTAATACCTCAAATTTTATTAAACACATTGTCAAAGAAGACCTAGCAAACGGGACACACAAGGAAATTATTACTCGATTCCCACCGGAACCAAATGGTTATTTGCATATCGGACACGCAAAATCTATCGTACTGAATTTTGAACTTGCAGCAGAATTCAACGGAAAGATCAATCTGCGTTTTGATGACACAAATCCTTTAAAGGAAGACCAAGAATACGTTGATGCCATTAAAGAAGATATTTCTTGGCTTGGTTATGAGTGGGATAACTTACACTTTGCCTCGAATTATTTTGAGGAAATGTATAGTCGGGCAATCTTATTAATTAAAAAAGGGATGGCTTACGTGGAAGACCTCTCACAAGAGGAAATTCGCGAGTACCGGGGATCGTTGCATGAAGCTGGAAAAGAAAGTGACTCCCGAAGCCGAAGTGTGGAAGAGAATCTTGAACTTTTTGAGAAAATGAAAAATGGCGACTTTGCTAATGGAGAAAAAGTTCTCCGCGCTAAGATTGACATGGGTTCTCCAAATATTAACTTACGAGATCCCGTTATTTACCGTATTTCACATACGGAACACCATAACACAGGCAACACATGGTGCATCTATCCGATGTATTCCTTTGCGCATCCATTAGAGGACGCTATTGAAGGGGTGACACACTCCCTTTGTACGCTGGAGTTTGAAGATCAACGTCCATTGTACGACTGGGTGGTGGAACATAGTGAGATTCATGCCACACCAAGACAATATGAATTTGCGCGCCTGAATTTAACAAATACTGTGCTGAGCAAACGAAAGCTTAAGCAACTTGTAGATGAAAACTATGTGGATGGTTGGGACGATCCAAGGATGCCCACTATATCAGGTTTAAGACGTCGAGGTTTCACGGCAGAATCCATTCGGACATTTGCACGCGAGATTGGTGTCGCGAAGTCAGATAACCTGGTGGATGTTCGTATGCTTGAACACTTCCTACGTGAAGATTTAAAACTAAAAGCACCTCGTACGATGGCGGTTCTAGACCCTCTAAAGGTCGTTATTACAAATTATCCTGAAGGAGAAGTCGAGTGGCTGGATGCGGATAATAATCCGGAAAATGAAGAAATGGGGACGCGGAAAATCCCATTTTCCCGAGAGATTTATATTGAAAAGAGCGACTTTATGGAGGATCCTCCAAAGAAGTATTTTCGTTTATTTCCTGGAAATGAAGTCCGGTTAAAGCATGCCTATTTCATCAAATGCAACGACGTCATTAAGGATGAAGAAGGAAATGTAATTGAGATTCATTGCACGTATGACCCTGAAACGAAAAGTGGTTCAGGATTTACGGGCCGTAAAGTGAAAGGGACCCTTCATTTTGTTGAGGCAACGCAAGCGAAAAAAGCTGAGTATCGTTTGTATCATTCGTTAATTGAGGATGAGAGAGAGGGCGATTCGTTCCTTGACTTTGTGAATCCGGATTCACTTGAGATTACTCATGGCTATGTAGAGGCTAATATGGAGGATGCAAAACCGCAGGATAAGTTCCAGTTTTTCCGTCATGGCTATTTTAACGTAGATCCAAAACATACAACAGAAGAGATGCTTGTCTTCAACCGAATCGTTGAGTTAAAAAGTTCCTTTAAATTATAAATTTCCATAAAAAAACCCGCGCGATAACTCTCGCACGGGTTTTTTAAGAGATACACCAGAATTTATAAAATCAGCAGCTACCTTCACACCGCACGTATCAAGGGAAAAACACCCTCCTCTCGAGTAGCACCTACACGTACTACGTAGGTGCTACTCGAGGTGGTGGAAGCTGACGCTGTATTTAATAAAAGACGCTATGCGTTTTTCTTATCATTTAACGCTTCGACAACTTTATCAGCCGTACTTTGACTCGATTGAGGATTTTGTCCAGTAATTAAGTTTCCATCACGAACCGAAAAGTCGCTCCAATTATCGCCTCTGACGAATTCCCCGCCTTTAGCTCTTAATTCTGTTTCCAATAAGAAGGGAACATGTAGATCTAACTGCATTTCCCGCTCTTCATCATCAGTAAAGGCACTGATTTTTTTACCTTTCACAATCGGGGTACCATCTTTGTAAGTAATATTCACAAGAGCACTAGGGCCGTGACAGACAGAACCGATTACTTTATCTGCATCAGCGTGTTTTTCAAGAACACTGCGAAGAGTCGGGTTGTATGGGAAATCAAACATCGTACCGTGTCCACCCGGTAAGAAGATAGCGTCATAGTCAGAAGTACTGACATCTGCTAACTTTTCCGTGTTCACTAATTTGGATTGTGCTTCCTGCCATTCAAATTTCTCTTCTTCTGGTAAACTATTAGGATCCAATGGCACCTGTCCGCCAGTCATACTTACGACGTCTACATCAAACCCATTTTTTACGAAAGTGACATATGGAGCTGTATATTCTTCTAGCCAAAGACCAGTTGCCTGATTGTCTTTTATGACTGAGTGACTTGTCACGATAATTAATACTTTTTTTCTCATGCCAATATTCCTCCTCAAAAAAACTCTTCATTCTATGTGTATATTCCCTCTAACTATTTATTCATAAACATTGAAATTTTCAAGGTGTATTTTGTTTTAGAAAACGGAGTTACTTTTGGTGAGGAAAGTCGAAGAAGCTAAAGGTGGCAACTCTTGGGGAATAAGTAATAGAGGAAAAATCGCGGGATGTGGCTTTGCAGAAAAGGTTGAAGAATTGCGCGCGTAAAGCATCAAAGCAAGAAGTCAAATTGCATTTGAATAATTCCCTATACTTTTTCATCTAGAAGAGTTCATTCCTTACTCTAAGAGTTTGTTTAAATGAGGTTGTGCAAAAAGGTAAAAAAACTACCTTTTTGCAGAGTCTCTCTATGCTCTGTTTTGCCTTTGATATTCTTTAATCGCTTCGATTAAATCAGGTTGATCGTGCCCCTCTAAAAAGTCTATCCCATAATGATAGCCATTCCATTCTTTCTTTCGCCAAGAGATCAAACCAGTCGGATGAAATGAGTGGTTCGCAATGTCAAAAATCAAGCTTATTTCTATTTCTTCGGGAAGGTCCAAGTTTGTTTCCAGTTTTAAGCCACCAGGGCTCACATTGAGAATTACCCCTTTCCATTTGGCGATTTAAGCTCTTTTCCTTTCAAACGACTAATATAGAAGCTCGTATCTATTGGCTGTGCAAATTCAAATCGCAAAGATTCCTTGCGTTTATAACGTTTCAAATGGATCATCACCTTTAGGACCGCACATTAATTCCCTGCTGCTTAATCCTTAATTTCTTGAAAAAACCCCGCTATTTTGTGACGGTTCCCGTCATTAGATAATACTTCATATCCGGTTAATGCCAGAGCTTTAGCGCTAATCAGCATTCCTTCAAAACCTTCATCACTCAAGGCAGCTTCACGGAAGCCATGTGTATGAGGGCTAATCGGCAAAGTACTGATTCGAACATATGGATGAATAGACGGGCATTGATGGCTAACATTCCCCATATCCAAAGAGCCATTACCGGTTTGGTTCGAGTGAATTTCATCGGTTGGGATACCTAAAAACGTTAACTGTTTTGTGAAAATAGAAGATAAAGGCTCGTTTGTTATTAAATTATCATAGGAATATTCGTAATTGGAAACTTCCAATTTAGCGCCTGTTGCTAAAGCAGAGGCTCGTGCACACTGAATAACTTTTTCTGTCACAGGGCTTAGGGTTCGACGCTCGTTTGCACGGATATAAAACTGAGCAACGGCATAATCAGGAACGACGTTTGCAGCTTTGCCTCCTTCGGGAATGATCCCGTGTATCCGAACATCGGGCGTTACATGCTGTCTCAAAGCATTTATACTTGTAAAAGTTTGAATAACGGCATCCAGTGCATTGATTCCTTCATGAGGGGCAGCGGCGGCATGGGCACTTTTTCCGTAAAAGGAAAATTGGATCGCATCCATTGCCAGGGAAGTACCGCTTGTCACGTAATCTCCAGATGGATGTGCCATTAAAGCTGCATCTAAATGACCAAATTTTCCTTCGTTTGCCATCGTCACCTTGGCACCGTTTGATTCCTCGGCAGGGGTGCCGTAAACAAAAATTTTCCCTCCCGTTTCGGACAATACAGAGGCTAGCCCTATTGCTGCAGCAATGCCTTGCGTTCCGATCAAATTGTGGCCGCAAGCATGGCCGATTTCCGGAAGAGCATCATATTCGCACATAAAGCCGACATTTGCACCGGGTAAACCCGAATCGTAGACTGCTTCAAATGCAGTAGGTTGGTTTACTATACCTTCAGTTACGGAAAAACCATGTTCTTTTAATTTGGTTATGAGTAGATTACTAGCATGATATTCTTCATTGCCAAGCTCTGGGTTATGGCCAATAGACTGGCTAATCTTATAAAATGAGTCCCGGTTGTTATCGATAGAGTGAATAATGGAATCCTTCATTGTATAGAAGCCTTCTTTCAAATATGTTTTTTCAAACTTTCATAGCTTCAGTGTGCCTAAAATTCTAAACAACTGCAACTTAAAGTTTAGTATAGTGGTGGTTTATTAAATATTTATCTCTTATTAAAGGAAAAAGTAAAGTTGAGAGCCCTCTTTACGCCGAACGTATTAAGGGAGGCCTCTCCTCATTTTAAGAAGCACCATTTTTCTTATTTATTAGAAATAGAAGAAAGAGCGGCACATTTGTAGCACGCTCTTCCTTCTTTCGTTTAATATAATTTGTCTAAAGGCTCTTTCGCAGGTCCTTCGATGACTGTACCGTCGAAATTATAGCGAGAACCGTGGCATGGACAATCCCAAGTAAGTTCCCCGGAGTTCCAGGCAACTTCACAGCCCATGTGTTTACAAGTTGTATCTACTATATGCAGTTTTCCATCGTCGTCTCGATAGGCGCCTGACTTCAGGCCGTCATAGACAACATGGATGCCTTCACCAACTTGTACATCCTCCAGTTTTTTCTCGGAAGGTGTTATTTTACCGGCGAGAAAATGACCAGCTACATCAGAATTATGTTTCAGTAGTTGCTTGACGCTAGGATCTGCGATAAAACGATCCGGCTGATAAAGATCCATTTCTTCCGTTTCATGGCCTAAAACATAATCCCTTAATATCAAGCCAGCAGCAGTTCCGCTCGTCATGCCCCATTTGCGGTAACCTGTTGCAACATAACTATTCGTGATATTCCCAGTGAGAACTCCAATATAAGGGATCTTATCTAGCGTGTACAAATCCTGTGTGGACCATTCGAAGGGAAACTCTTCAGATCCGAAAACATCACGACCGAAGGCTTCTAAAGCTTGAAAGTGCTCAATTGTCGATTTACCTTGCCCCGTTTTATGACCTTCTCCCCCAAGTAAAAGATGGGTTTCTCCTTTAATTTTGACGGAGCGGACCGATCGTGACGGACTGTCAACGTTTATGTACATTCCAGGCACGTCCTTGCCTTTAGCAGCTACAATATAAGAACGCTCTGCATGAAGACGTGAAAAGAAGAGGTTCTCTCTGTCATAGAACGGAAAGTGAGAGCAGGATAAAAGATGCTCGCAAGTAATCGTGTGACCATCACGGGTTTCTAATGTTTTGGGCTGATCTCCGGTTGTATTCGTTAAAACATCGACAACCACCGTATGTTCAAACAATTTTCCACCTAATTTAAGAAACTCGTCAACTAAAAAGCTTAAGTAGTGAAGGGGATGGAACTGGGCTTGATCTTTCATGTGAAGAGCGCGCTCTATTTTTACATTGTAAGGAAGCTCGTGGACTACTTCATGCGGAATACCAAGTTTTTCATAGGCTTTAATTTCTTTTTCGAGTTTTTCATTCGATTTCTTTGAAACGGCATAGAGAACTGCATCTTTTTTCTCGAAATCACAGTCAATGTTGTGTTCGTTGACGATAGATTCGATAAACTTTTTCGCTTTTTCATTCGTTTGATAGTAAATTCGAGCTTTTTCTTCTCCGACATGTTGAATAAGTTCATCATAAAATAAACCATGTTGGGAAGTGATTTTTGCAGTCGTAAATCCTGTTGTTCCATGAAACAGACGATCAGCCTCAAGTAAAATGACTTTTTTACCTTCTTTCGCCAGTAAATAAGCAGCGGTAATACCTGTTATTCCTCCACCAACCACGGCTACCTCCGTTTTAATATTCTCGGTTAAAGGTTCGTGAGGGGATAAGTTTGTTGAATCAAGCCAGTATGAGTCATGTTTTTGAACGGACATAATGATTATTTCCCTGCCTTTCTTAGAAACCTAGTATTTAACTAGTGTTTGTATTGAAGCAGGCTTCTATGCGACAGAAAAGAAATAAATTTCAACAAATTTCCACTAAAAGAAGGATTTTAGAGATGTTATAAAAAATACTGACTATAAGGTAATTGTTCTGACTACTCAAGGAGGATGAGAAAATGGATATGAAGGGTTCGACATTTGTTGTGGCCGGCGGTGCATCTGGTCTAGGTGAGGCAACAGTACGAATGCTTACTCATTTCGGTGCTTTAGTTTTAATTTTAGACTACAACGAGTTATCCGGGAGAGCCGTTCAGGAGGACATTGGTTCACGCGTACACTTTGAAAAAACAGATGTTACGTCAGAATACCAAGTCAGAAAAAGTTTGGAACGGGGAATGGAACGATATGGTGCGATTCAAGGGATGATAAATACAACAGGTATATCGCACTCTGAAAAGGTGTTGAAAAAACAAGGGGTTCATAGTCTTGATGTCTTTTCAGAGATTATCCGCGGGAACCTCATCGGCGCATTTAATCTGACTAGACTTGCTGCGGATGTGATGAAGGACAATGAACCTAATGAAGATGGCGAAAGGGGTGTAATTATTAATACAGCCTCTATCACTGCTTTTGAGGGTCAATCAGGTCAAGCGGCTTACAGTGCCTCAAATGGTGGAATCGTTAGTATGACTCTTCCTCTTGCCAGAGAACTGGCCGAATGTGGTATTCGGGTGATGACAATAGCTCCAGGGATCTTTCAAACCCCGATGTTCGAGTCACTTTACAAACAAACGCAAGATGCTTTAAAAGACGAGTTAAAGTTTCCGGATCGAACGGGAAATCCTGATGAATATGCTCTTCTTGTCAAAGCAATCATCTCGAACTCGATGTTAAATGGGGAGACGATCCGATTGGATGGTGCTTTAAGACTGCCAAAAGACTAACATACCGGTGATTGGCGGTCTCTGTTATAATAGAGTCAGAGTATTCAAAAAATAAATCGGGACATGCCTTCCTTTGTTTGAAGTTTCGTTTTCCAGGTTATAGGGAAAAGGACAAGAATAATAATCAGACTTTTCTGAAAATTAATTTATAGAGGGGGCCTTTTATGTTAAGTGATTATTGGGTAGGATCATTTTTCGATGAAATGATGGTTGATTCGAACGAACCAAGGCGGCATTATGAAAAGTTTAACAATATCTTACAACGTTTTACGATAGAAGACCTTCGTGAGAAGCATGAGACGGCGCAGCTTAGTTTTTTAAGACAAGGTATTACGTTTACGGTTTATCATGACGAAGGTGGAACTGAACGAACGATGCCATTTGACTTTATTCCAATTGTACTCACACGGAATGAGTGGAGTAAAATTGAAAAAGGAATCACTCAACGTGTGAAAGCTTTAAATTTATTTTTAGAAGATGTCTATAATGAACAAAAGATACTGAAAGATGGAGTTATACCTCGTGAATTAGTAGAGACGAACCCTTACTTTTACGATGAGCAAGCGAAAGGTTTAGATATTCCGCATATTAACCATATTTTTCTAGGTGGAATTGACTTGATTCGTGATCAGGATGGAGTTTATCGCGTACTCGAGGATAATCTTCGTAATCCGTCAGGCATGTCCTATGTTTTCCAAAATCGATTTGTCATGCGCAAAGTATTCCCGGAATTTTTCTTTGAACATTCTATCAAAACTTTAGAGCATCAAATGTCCTATTTGCATGAATCGTTAGTAAGTCACAAACCTAGAAATGCAGACCCAGCGAAGGAGCCAGTAGCTGTTCTTTTAACACCGGGCATGTTCAACTCTGCTTATTATGATCATGTATTCTTAGCTCAACAAATGGGGATTGAGCTAGTAGAAGGCAGAGATTTGCTCGTAAAAGGGAATGTCGTCTACATGAAAACCGCACGTGGCTTGCAGCGCGTCGATATTATCTATCGCCGTATTGACGATGACTATTTGGATCCGGAAGAGTTTAATCCAGATTCTGAATTAGGTGTTCCAGGGCTGATGAGGGCATATCGAAAAGGGAATGTTGCCATATTAAACGGCGTAGGAAACGGGGTAGCGGACGATAAAGCGATGTATGCATATGTCCCTGATATGATTCGCTATTATTTAGGCGAAGAACCTCTCATCCCAAATGTCGATACGTATTTCTTACGCGATCCCGAAGTTCGCAAGGATGTGCTATCGCGATTGGAAGAACTGGTCGTCAAAAACGTCGGGGCGTCCGGCGGATATGACATGTTGATTGGCCCCCATGCTACGGAAGAGGAATTAAAAATATTTCGTGAAAAAATTCTGGAAACTCCGGAACAATACATTGCACAACCAACGATCCAACTATCAAGAGCACCTGCATTCCAAAAAGAAAGGTTTTATCCTTGTCATGTGGACTTGCGTGTTTATGTCATGTCAGGTGCAGAGACACATGTTCTTCCGGGTGGCTTATCAAGAGTTGCCTTAAAAGAAGGATCTCTCGTCGTTAACTCTTCTCAAGGCGGTGGAGGAAAAGACACATGGGTGCTTCAAAAGGGGGAGTTAGAGGATGCTTAGTCGAGTAGCGGATGGTCTTTATTGGATGTCCAGGAATATTGAAAGAGCGGAGAGTAACGCACGAATCCTCGAATCCCGACTCATAAATGCACTGGAACTACCAGATTCGGATGGTATTGCAGTTGGTGATTGGGAAGCGATCGTAGAGATTACCTCTTCCATCGAGGAGTATCATCAAACATATGATAATTTTTTGCCGGAGACCGTCGCCCATTATGTCTCGTTTGATCAGACAAATGTTAATTCGATTGTAAACTGTATAGAATATGCTAGAAATAACGCGAGATCCATTCGAGAAATTATTCCTTTAGAATTGTGGGAAGCGTTAAACGAATTTTACCTGGCAATGAACAAGGACTATAAAGCTTATTGGTCGATGAAAAAAATTCACTCGTTTTTACAGTCAGTAAAGACCTTATCATTTACGATCCAAGGTATAATAGAGGGAGTCATGCCAAGAGAAGACGCATATCAATTTATGAAGATCGGAAAATGGCTGGAGCGAGGAGAGAAAACGGCACGAATTCTGAACGTCGTCTGTGAAAAGACGAGAGAAGAAGAAGAAGCTACGCAAACGAATCAATATTATTATTGGTTAAGTGCCTTGCAGTTTGTAAATGGATATGACGCGTATTTAAAGAAATATCCGCCAACGATGGAGCCAAAGTACGTGTTGCCGTTCCTTATTTCTTATCATCAGTTCCCTCGCTCGATTGAGTATTGTGTGGATCATGTGAGAGAAGCGGTGAAGGGTCTTGAGGACGGAAAGGTCTCCCATTATTCGGAGGAACTTTTTGATGCGATAGACCATGTAAGTAATGAATTTATGAAAATTAAATTTCAACGTATGACCTCAGAGGAAATGGAACCATTTTTAGATCGATTTCAAAATGATTGTAATCGAATTGGTTATGTATTTTCGAAAACATATTATTTGTTTGAATAGCGAGGGTAAGTTGGAGGTTAGCGAGGATAATGATGAAATATCAAGTAGAACACGTCAATCATCTACATTATGATACATTTGTAGACCAGAGCCTGAACCACATTCGATTAAAGCCACGGACAGATGAGTGTCAGCGGTTATTATCGTACCGGCCTGACATTACACCGGTAACATTAACGAAGGAACATATCGACTTATGGGGAAACCATGTGGAAACATTTTTTATCGCAGAGAAACATCAAGAGCTGATGGTAAAAACAACGTCGGTCGTCAGTATTCAAAAAAGTCCGTTTATTCGAATGGTGCAGTTCTCTCCTGAAATGGAAAGTATCTTTAAATCAGATTTATTTCATCAACATTATTTAGCCTCTTTAAGTGAAACGGATTTCACTTTCTTATATAAAGAACAAATCGAGGAAGTCAATCGTGCAATTGGGACGTTTGACAATCCAATAGAATGCGCGTTGGCAGTCATGCAATATATGCACGATTCATTTACCTATGATCCGGATGCAACCGGTGTCGATACAAAAGCGAATGAAGCCTTTACTTTAAAAAGAGGTGTTTGTCAGGATTTAACGCATATCATGTTAGGTATTTTACGGGCAAAGGGCTTACCGGCCCGCTACGTCAGTGGCTATTTATATGTGGGGGAAGATTCTGCATTAATAGGGGACTCAGCTACGCACGCTTGGGTAGAAGTAATGATTCCCGGCATAGGATGGGTTGGACTAGATCCGACAAACAATGTGGAAGCACTGGAGTATCATATCTGTATCGGTGTAGGCCGTGATTATCAAGACATGAGCCCATTACAAGGTGTCTACCGAGGCGGTAAACACACACTTGACGTGAAAGTAGGCGTGCAATTACTGGAGCAGAATGGTCTAAGGTAATAAGTTTTGTAAACCTGGAGGAGAAAGTGCTCCAGGTTTTTTGTTGTTTTTGGTGGTAGGTTGGGGCTCCTGGGGTTACTCGTCGGTAGGTGCTACCGGAGTAGCACCTACAAACGTAGCAGGTAGAAAACGAGAGTATGAGGGAGGTTGGGAAGAAGAAATATCGGTAGGTGCTACCGGGGTAGCACCTACAAAAGTAGCACCTAGAAAACGAGAGAATGAGCGAGTATAAGGGAGGTTGGGAAGAGAAATATCGGTAGGTGCTCCTGCAGTCGCAGAAAACATTGGCTACCAGCATTACACCCTCTAAATGACATTGGCAAAATCAAAACGACAAATGTTGAAATCCTCCAAAGCTTCTTATAGAACTTTCCAGAGGAAACAGGTATAATATAGAAAGCGATTTCATCGTGTGAGCAAAATAGACTGACGTACTAAATGAATCATGTTAAAATAAGGGATACAAACACAGAGAGAGAATCATAACTATGTTTATGACGTAAGCTATATATTTAATGAGGTGCGCTATGACAATGGGAGTAATTGAAAATATGACGCCATTTATGACCTTTAATCGCCAAGAGTGGGCAAAGCTACGCCAATCCTATCCAATGGAAGTAACTCCGGAAGAAATTGAACGACTAAAAGGTGTTAATGATGTTCTGAATATAGACGAGGTAGCGGATATTTATTTACCGATGACGAGGCTAATTAACCTGCACGCCATAGCTTCTCAAGAGCTTTATCGAAGTCGGAACATCTTTCTGCAAAAACAGGAGAAGAAGGTTCCTTATATTATTGGTATTGCAGGAAGTGTAGCAGTAGGAAAAAGTACTATCGCCCGTGTACTTCAAACACTACTCTCACGCTGGGATACGGACGTCAAGGTGGATCTCGTCACAACGGACGGTTTTTTATACCCGAATGCAGAGCTTGAAAAACGGGGGATCATGAATAAAAAGGGTTTTCCTGAAAGTTATGATGTCCATTCCTTACTCAAGTTTTTAGAAGAATTGAAGTCCGGAAAATCTCATGTGGAAGCACCTGTTTACTCTCATCTTACATACGACGTTATTCATGATGAGAAACAAGTAGTTACAGAGGCTGATATTGTGATTATCGAAGGAATTAATGTTCTTCAGCCTCCAAAACGTGCGGAGGGTGAATATGACGATCAAGTCTATGTTTCCGACTACTTTGACTTCTCTATTTTTGTCGATGCAGAGGAAGTGAATATCCTTCACTGGTATGTAGAACGATTTAAGACATTAAGAGAAACGGCGTTCAGAGACCCTTTGTCCTATTTTAAAAAGTATGCGGACTTAAATGATGAAGAGGCTTACCATATGGCAAAAGATATATGGGAAAGAATAAACCGTAAAAATCTTCATGAAAACATCTTGCCTACGCGCCATCGGGCGGATTTAATTCTTAAAAAAGGTGTCCACCACTTAGTTACTGAAATTAAAATGCGGAAGTTATAGCGACACGTATTACCTCCGAACCAGAAGCAGGGCACTAAAAAAGTTGAGATTACTTTTTAGTGCCCTTTTAGTTTGTATGCAGCACCGGTGATTGTAATGTGACTATCACTCTTTTTCAGCACCGGCGTTATGGTACATGATGGTTTATTCATAAGATAGAGTAACCGGTTTGCAGTTTCACAGTTGTGAATGATAATGTTAAGGAAAGCTTTAAGCTGAAGTTTTATAAAGAATGGGGGGCTCAGGATGTATCCCAGCTTTTCTCTGGTAGGTGACCGGGCAATAAGGATGACCTTTGCAAGAGAAATGTCCGAACAAATAAATGCAGATATTCGAAGAACTTTTCATGAGCTTAAAAACAAGGAACAGTACCCTTATATAGAGGAAATGATTCCAGGATATACTACTTTAACTGTTTTTTATGACCCGTTGATTGTTCAGGGAATTAATCAAATGAAGACCGAGTTAATGAAAGCTCAAAAAACTCATAAAGAAGAATTTTTGACTTATCGAAAAATCACTCTTCCAGTTTTATATGGCGGCGATAAAGGACCGGATCTTTCATCTGTAGCTGATTACCACAACCTTAATGAAGAAGAGGTAATCCATCGGCATACATCAAGGGAATACCTTGTCTATATGATGGGGTTTGCCCCCGGATTTCCTTACTTAGGGGGAATGGATGAAGGTATTGCGACGCCGAGATTGAAAAACCCACGGAGAAAAGTAGAACATGGATCTGTTGGGATTGCAGGGAAACAAACAGGAGTATACTCACTAACCTCTCCCGGCGGTTGGCAAATTATCGGCAGGACGCCAGTTTCGTTATTTAACAAAGATGAGGAAGTTCCAAGTCTGCTGAGATCAGGTGATCGTTTAACCTTTCAATCTATCTCACAGGCCGAGTTTGATAAAATAATACATCAAGATAAAAAAGGGATTTTTGAGCCGCGTATCGAATGGAAGAATGATGAAGGGAGGAAAGATGACCAAGATGGAGAAAAGAAAAATTGATTTAAACAGTGACATTGGAGAAAGCTTTGGAGTCTATAAAATTGGTCAAGATGAGGAAATCCTTCCTTACATCAGTTCGGCTAATATTGCCTGCGGATTTCATGCAGGAGATTACAATGTGATGAATAAAACTGTTAAAATGGCGATAGACAGAGGTGTCGCGATTGGAGCCCACCCTGGTATGCAAGATCTCACTGGTTTTGGTCGACGTGAAATGGCAGTCTCGGCTGACGAAGTTTATAATATGATCATTTATCAAATGAATGCTCTAAAAGGATTCACTCATATCCATGGCGGCTCTCTTCACCACGTGAAACCTCATGGTGCCCTTTATAATATGGCAGCAACGAATATTGTGATAGCTGAGGCAATCGCGAAAGCTATTTATGACACTGATGCTGCTTTGATTTTGTATGGACTGGCAAACAGCGAATTAATTCATGCAGGAAAAAAATATGGTTTACACGTAGCGGAAGAGATTTTTGCAGATCGGACGTATCAATCAGATGGCACTTTGTCTCCAAGGAATTTTCCTGATGCCGTTATTCATGACAAAAACATTGCAAGTGCACAAATAAAAAGAATGATTGAAGATAATCTTGTGACAACAGTGGATGGAACGGAAATTCCTATTCATGGAGATACGGTTTGTGTTCATGGAGATGGGATACACGCACTGAATTTTGTGCAGCATTTAACAGAAATGTTTCAAGAGGCTGAGATAAAAATAGAATCGGTGAGCCGATGACTGCGCTTATGAAAGTCATTGATCCGGGATTACATACGACCATTCAAGACTTAGGCAGGCATGGTTATCAGGAGTTTGGAATCGGCCCATCCGGCCCAATGGACCCATGGGCATTTAAGCTGGCCAACCTGCTGGCAGGAAATAACCGGGAAGAAGCAGTCTTGGAAATAACCATGGTAGGCCCAACCGTTTCATTTATGGAAAACACCGTTATTTCACTGACCGGTGCAAATTTATCACCGACAATCGACGGTAAGAAAGTTATGATGTGGCAAAGTATCTATGTAAAAAAAGGACAAGAGCTGCGTTTTGGGAAGCCGAAACATGGTGCGAGGTCTTATTTAGCGATAGCAGGCGGTATTCAAACAGATAAAATACTAGGAAGCCGTTCAACTAATGTCCGGGCAGTTTTAGGCGGCGTTGATGGGGAAGCGCTAAATAGCAGAGATGAAGTACCAGGGATAGTTTTAAAAGATTCGATCCTGAAAAAAAGAGGCGGAAAACACTTAAGTCATTCTCTTCGTGCTTATTACAGACCTCATCAAATTGTTCGAGTCATTCCTGATGAGCAAGCAGAGTTTTTTACGCAAGATTCTCAAGAAGACTTCTACAACCAGACCTTCAAGATTACTGCCCAATCTGATCGAATGGGGTATCGTTTAGAGGGGAAGGGTCTGGAACGTAAAAAAGATGGCGAAATTCTCTCAGATGCGGTTGCTTTTGGTTCTATCCAAGTGCCACGGGGAGGAGCGCCAATTATTCTCATGGCAGATCGCCAAACCACGGGTGGCTATCCAAAAATCGGTACAATTATCTCGCACGATTTATGGAGAGTTGCGCAACTTCTCCCTGGTCAAACCATTACTTTCGAAAAAACTACGTTGGAAGAAGCGCATCGTTGTCTAGAAGCAGAAGCAAATGTATGCAAGGTCCTTGAAATGGCGATAAAACAAAGGTAACAGCTTAGTTCAAACAGGTATTATCAGAAGTATTTAGCGGAAACTAAACGAGGAAACAAGTAGCTTTAAATCCGTATTTTAAAAACAATTTTTAAATAAACGAAGCACAAATTAAAACTATTCGAAAGGCGAGGATAACTTTGAGTAAACAACCAATTCAAACAAACGAAGCACCAGGAGCAATCGGTCCATATTCACAAGCAATTCAGATTGGAGACTTCATTTACACTTCCGGACAAATTGGTCTGGATCCTAAAACAGGAGAAATGGTAGAAGGATTGGAAACACAGGCTCATCGAGTAATGGATAACGTCAAAGCAGTTTTAGCTGCAGCAGATTGCGATATGACTGATATTGTGAAAGTGATGATCTTCATGCAAAATATGGACGACTTTGCGAAGGTGAATGAAATTTACGCCTCTTATTTAGAGGAACCATATCCAGCTAGAAGTGCTGTGGAAGTTGCTCGTATGCCTAAAAATGCCTTGGTTGAAGTTGAGGTCATTGCAAAGAAAAAGTAAACAGAAGGTGTTCAAAAGGTCAAAAAGATCTTTTGGAACACCTTCTTTTCACATTTAGGGTAATGCACTCACCGGGTTAAAGTACGATTGCACTTCTTCTCCTTCACTTTTGTTTTTATTGTTCCATTTTATGTAAAAATAGATCGAAGTTTGTAACATCATTTCCCTATGTTTAACAAAGGCAATATTTCATAACTTTTTGTATTTCATTGTGGAAGAATATAAGGGCCGTGAAAAAGTGTAAATCGACTTTTTCACGGCCCTCAAGAATGTTCCAAGGGAGCGGTAATTTTTCCAAACAACGCTCCATACTAATAAAGCAACAAAACATATAAGATAGGATTTGCGTTTTTCCTATGTTGGATTAGGGGATTTTTCAGTTCTACCGGACTTGATTAACCAATTGTGTTGAACGAGTTCAGTTACAGAAAGCAAAACTGCTGTTAATATTGCGCCGAAAAAGCTTACTTGTGCAACTTGGAAGAACGATACAACATAAACAATAACCGTTGCTGCAATGAAATCGAGGATTGCACTTAACCAAAAGGTACCTTTTTTAAGAATAAATACTTCCATCACATGAGCCGAAAACGCTAAAATCAGACCAACAATAATTGGTTGATATATCGTAGAGTATTCGACATTGGGGAATATTAACCAAGCTATCATTACTGTTATCGGGCAAACAAATATCTTAATAATTAAGCCAATCATAAAAGTCCCTCCAAATTATTATTACCGATCAAATGGGCATCTCAATAAATGTAAAATTACGAAGAGCAAACTTTTAGCTGTTGTTTTGAGATGACTCTTCGAAGAGGTTACATCATAATTATCTGTTTTACGCCTCATAAATATGCACAACTTTCTTAGAATTATAATCCTCATTTAAAGCAAAAGTAGAAATATCCATAATTTCAAGTTCAGAATAAGTTTTGCTGGGGGTATATTTGGATTTGTTTTTATAGAGATTGTTTATAAACCTAAGGCAAGATGTATTTGAGATCCGCTTGAGTACTTGGGCTTTCCCGTGCACCCATTAGGAGAAAGGTGCTCATAATAGGCTTTAAAAAACTGCGGAAGCTCCGTTCATTGCATCAAAAGGGTACTGAAAAAGTAAAAACTGACTTTTTCAGTACCCTTTGTTGTTTTCCTGGAGTCTTTCGCTTTTTCGATCGTATCTACATTCAATCAAAGTTTTAAAATAATCCTATTAAAAAATAATATGAGCAATGATCGTGATTATTGGTAAGGAAATGATGGTTCTTTCTAAGAAAATTATAAATAAATCTTTTAAATTGATTGGTATCTTTGAGCCGAGAAGCACGCCGCCGACCTCGGACAAATAGATGAGCTGTGTCACGGAAACGCAGGCAATAATGAATCTCGTCATTTCACTTTCGATATCAGTTGCAAAGATCGCAGGGAGGAACATATCTGCGAATCCGACAATGAGCGTCTCCGAAGCAGCTTGAGCTTCAGGAATTTGCATTAGCTCGAGAATTGGTACAAACGGTGTTCCGAGCCATGTGAACACGGGAGTAAATTCAGCAATAATGACAGCGATCGTTCCGAATGCCATGACGACAGGTGCAACACCTAACCACATATCAAGAATATTCTTAATACCGTCCTGAAGAAACTTACCCGGGCCTGCGTTTTGATCCGCTCGTTTTTTTGCATTCGTAAAACCATAGCGGATGGAAGGGAAGCTTTTCTTTTTATATTCTTCAGGAAGTGATTCGTCTAACTGGTTTGATTGACCATTTGCATAGGTTTGTGGCTTCCGTGATAGTGGTGGAATTCTTGGCATGATTAGTGCAGTGACAATTCCAGCAAAAATGACCGTTAAATAAAACGGAATAAACATATGCTCTAAACGAACTTGTTCAATTACAGCTAAAGAGAACGTGATGGAAACAACGGAAAAGGTTGTACCTATAATCGCAGCTTCACGTTTAGAATAAAATCCTTCTTCGTACTGTTTGTTCGTTAATATAACACCTATCGTTCCATCTCCAAGCCAGGAGGTCAGGGAATCAATAGAGGAGCGACCCGGCAATGTGAATAAAGGTCGCATAATTTTTTGCAGCAAAGTTCCGAAAAACTCTAATAGACCGAAGTTTAATAGAAGTGGGAGGAAAAGTCCTGCAAAGAAAAAGATGGTGAATAATAACGGAAGAAGATCACGCAATAACAATCCGCCGGTAACATCGGAATAGATAAATTCCGGTCCAATTTGGAACAGTGTCATGGTTGCAAAGATACTCGCGAGAAACCTGACAATTACCCAAAAATTAGACACATCAAATAAGTTCTTGAAAAAAGATCGGCTATCTAAAAAATGCGGTCGAAATCCTTTATGAATAATAGAACCTATAAAACTGATTAAGATAATTGCAGTGATAATTGCAGGCAGAAAATTGACTAATGCCGATTCCAATGCGCCTGCCAATAGAGCGATTGGAATTGTGATCCCCTCATCTACTGGGATTGGAGCCATAAAAAGACCGATACCAATAATGGAAGGAATGATGAATTTCCAAGCGGCATAGGGAGAGTGTTGTTGTGATGGGTGTTTCTCTGTCATGTTACATCGCCTCAATACTTAAGTAATTAGTAGAACGGTGAATAAATAACCGTCTCCTCTAATTAAAATACAGCATTTTGAGTCGAATAACAACTGAATGTTGTTAAAGAATTGAAATATTAAAAGAGGGGTGGGAATGTGTGGAAATTTATTTGGAAGTGGTTTCCTTTCTCTATATCTCTGTAAGGATAAGAAAGGCTTCTTAAAAGATGCTTAGGCATTAATCTTTCATGAAAAAGGGGCACTGAAAAGTTTAAAACCAACTTTTCAGTGCCCTTCAACAAATCTGGGAGCCTTTTACTTAGCTTCCAGAAGAAAGCTTTCTTTGTTTTTCCTCTCGTGCTACTTTCAAGAATTTATTCGTTTCGGATACAACAACACCTGATAGACCAATAAGTCCAATTAAGTTCGGAATTGCCATAAGTCCGTTCATGACATCGGCAATACCCCAAACGAGGTCTAGTTGAGCTACTGCACCTACGAATATTGCAAGAACAAAAGCAATACGATAGTACTTAATGAAATCCTCACTAAACAAATAACTGAAACATTTTTCTCCGTAATAAGACCAACCAAGGATCGTGGAGAATGCAAAGAATGTTAACCCGATCGCAACAATAATACCACCGATAGGGCCTAGGAAGAACTCAAAGGTTGCCGAGGTAAGTGCAGCACCCTCTATACCATCCAAATACATGTTCCCCATAACAATCGTAATTCCTGTGATTGAACAGACAATAATTGTATCAATAAATACTTGTGTCATCGAAACGAGCGCTTGACGACCAGGATAGTCTGTTCTCGCAGCAGCAGCTGCAATTGGTGCAGAACCAAGACCAGCTTCGTTTGAGAAGACTCCACGAGCGACACCCCAACGGATGACGGCTCCGATAGCACCACCAGCGACGGCTTGACCTGTAAAAGCATCAGAGAAAATGAGGCCAACAGCTGCAGGGACGAGGTCCCAGTTAAGAATCATAATAAGAAGACCTGCTATAACATAAAATAAAGCCATTGCTGGAACGACATATGCAGTAACTTTACCTATTGCTTTAATGCCCCCAAGTATGACGAATGCTGATAAAACTGTAAGAATAATTCCAGTAATCCAAGGATTGATATTAAATGTTTCTGACAATGCCCCTGAAACAGAATTGGATTGAACCATGTTTCCAATTCCAAAAGCTGCAACGGCACCAAAAATAGCAAAGATAACGGCTAACCATTTTAATTTAAGTCCTTTTTCAATATAATACATCGGTCCGCCGGAATACTCTCCGTGCTTGTTTTTGACTCGGTATTTCACGGCGAGAATGGCTTCCGCATACTTCGTTGCCATTCCCAGAAGTGCGGAAATCCACATCCAAAAGACTGCACCAGGTCCACCCAATACTACTGCGGTAGCAACACCAGCAATGTTTCCTGTCCCGATGGTTGCGGCTAAAGCGGTTGTGAGTGCCTGATAGTGAGAGATATCTCCTTCAGATTTTTCATCCTTCTTTTCCGGACTGAAGGCGAGCTTTAGCGCATACGGTAAAGTCCTAAATTGTAAAAACCCGAGTCGAAGTGTTAAATAGAGCCCTGTACCTACAATTAATATAAGTGTGGGAACGCCCCAAACAATATTACTAATTGCTCCTATTGTTTCTGTTAACCAATCCTGCAAATGAATACCCCCTTTTTGTTTTCTAAAGACATGCTTCGGTATCAACCAGGAAGGCTAGTCTTAAACCCATTATATTCAAAAAAAGACATAAAAAGAAACAAATTTTTTAGACTATTATGATAACTATTGAAGAAAAAACGAAGCATGCGGCTAAATTGTCAGATTCAAAGTGATAGAAATCGCCATATATCAACATTTGTTTGTCAGAAAATATCTAATAGAGGTGAAAAGAAAAAAATCTAACTCAGAAAATTTCCGAGTTAGATTTTCTTACAAAATTCTACTTAAGGAAAAAATATTTTCAAATTTAAACGAAAGATTAGGAAATTTCTTGTTATATTGTCCATTCGCCTTTGCGGAAAACCGGTTCAGTCGTTCCATCTGCTGATTCACCGTCAATATCCATCTCGTCGGAACCGACCATGAAATCAACGTGTGTAATGCTTGTATTTAGCCCAGCGTTTTTCAGTTCCTCGCTCGTCATTTGTGCACCGTCTTTCAAACACGTGGAATACGCACTTCCGAACGCAATGTGATTCGAGGCATTCTCGTCATATAACGTATTATAGAAAAGAATACCTGATTGGGAGATAGGGGAGCTGTGCGGGACAAGAGCTACTTCACCTAATCGTGATGCTCCCTCATCAGTATCCAGTAAATGTTTGAGTGTTTCTTCGCCTTCTTCTGCTGAAAAATCAACGACCTTACCGTCTTTAAATGTAAGTGTAAAGTTATCGATCACGTTTCCGCCGAAATTCAAAGGTTTTGTATTTTTAATCGTACCTTGAACCCCGTCTCTTTTCGGAGCAGTAAAGACTTCTTCTGTTGGCATATTAGCAACAAAGTGCACCCCGTCTTGACTAGGACCACCGCCACCTAACCATATATGGTTTTCAGGTAGTTCAATAGTTAAATCTGTTCCCGGTGCTTTATAATGAAGTTTTTTATAATTTTTCTCGTTTAAAAATATGGCCCGATCCTGTAACGTTTTATCATGTTTTTTCCATTCGGCAACAGGATCAGCTGTGTTTATACGTACCGTCTCAAATATTGCTTCCCAAAGCTTTGGTACCTGTTCTTCTTCAGGTGTATCCGGGAAGACTTTTGCTGCCCATGGTTTAGAGGGGGCGGAGACAACGAGCCAGCTGACTTTATCAGATTGTATGTAGCTCCGGAACGTGTTCATTGCTTGGCCTGAAGCTTTGTTTGCAGCTGCGATTTTTTCGCCATCTACTCCCTTTAATAAATCCGGATCAGTTGATTTAATGGTCATGAAAGCTGCACCATTCTCGGCCATTTCCTCAAATCCTTTAGCTTTCCATACAGGGAATTCTTTGAAGGCTTCAAATGGAGCGAGGTCATAGCGCAGTCGAGCAAGATCATCATCGTTCCATTCAACATGAACGTGCTTTGCACCGGCTTCATAAGCTTTTTTAGCAACTAGACGAACAAAGTTTGCGCCTCCTACTGGTCCGTTTATGACCAATGTTTGACCTTCTTGAATATTTACCCCAACTTTAACAGTTAGTTCGGCGTATTTTTCTAATTTTTCATCGAAATTTTGTGTTGTCATATTGGCATCTTCCTTTCTTTCTTTCGTATCACGAATAGTTTAACAGCTTTGAGAATAGATTGAAACTTAGAGATCCGAAATAAATTGAATTGAAAAACAAGGTGTTATTGTCCGAGAAGAAGGGTATATAAAGGGAAGCATTTAATTCTCTAAAACCTTGTAAGATCGATCATTATTATTGAGTAAGGAGCCGTATTGCCATATAATAGTAATATCTATATCCAGTTATATGGAATTACTTATTTATTTATACTAATGAAAATGTGAGAGGATTGGCAAACATGATTAATTTTTATCAACAACATAAATTCATGTGGTTTTGCCTTGGGATCCTCTGGCTAAAAACATTTGTTGTTTCAAGTCTTACTTTTGACTTGACGATAAATCAATTTTTAGAAGCGCTTATTTTTGCAGTAAATCCCCTTGCATTTCTTCTAGTGGTATTTAGCCTTGGCTTACTTCTGAAGACGAGCCGCCAGAGGCCATATTATTTTATCGTTAGTTTATTCCTGACGATTATTTTGTATTCCAACGCCGTTTATTACCGTGAATTTACCGATATAATTACACTTCCTATGCTCGTCATGAGTGGAAATGCAGGAGACTTAAGTACAAGTGTTTTGGAATTAGTAAATGGCTATGATATGTTATTTTTTCTTGATCTCGTTGTAATAGGAATATTTATGGTGAAAAAGCCAAACTTCTTACCTGTTAATAAGGCAATATTCAAAAAAAGCAAATCAAAATATGCGCTCATCGCTTTAGTGGTAGCAACGATTATTGCAGGTGGCCAACTGGACAGCACAAATAAAGATACCGATACATTTAATCGAGACCAAATTATTAAAAATTTAGGTGTTTATAATTTCTATGTATATGATGCCTATCTGCACTTAACGACGAATAGTCAAACAGCATTTGCGGATCGTGATGACTGGGACTTGATTGAAGACCATTTAGATAAGTATCATGTTGAACCTAATACGGAGTTATCTGGTGTAGCCGAAGGTATGAATGTGGTGATGGTATCGATGGAATCCGTGGAGAGCTTTGTAATTAATGAAACAATGGAGAATGGCGATGAAATAACCCCATTTTTAAATGACCTCATCGAAGACAGCTTTTACTTTGAAAATATATATGACCAGAGTGGCCAAGGAAAAACATCAGATACAGAATTTATGATGAGTAACTCCATGTATCCCCTCGGAAGGGGCGCAGTTTTCCATACCCACGCAGAAAATGAATATGCACCTCTGCAACGTGGTCTGAATAACAAAGGTTATTTTACAGCTTCCTATCATGCAAATGATGAGACCTTCTATAATCGAAATGTGATGTACAAAAACTTAGGATATGAACGCTACTATGATATTGACTCTTATGATGTGACAGAGGAAAATTCGGTGGGATGGGGCTTAAAAGACATTGATTTTATTGAACAGTCGATGGAATACTTAAAACAGGCACCACAACCATTTTTTGCTACATTATTAACGCTGACGAATCATTTTCCTTATGAATTGGATCCTGAAGACCAATATATAGATCCTTTTGAATCAGAGAGTGACATTGTTAGCCGCTATTTTCCAACGGTCAGGTATACCGATGAAGCAATGCGTGTTATGTTTGAAGAAATGAAGGAAACGGGTCTTTATGAGAATACAATTTTCGTTTTATATGGGGATCATTACGGGATTGCTGAGAGTCATTATGAGGAATTGTCGGAATTTGTAGGATATGAAATAACAGATGATAAAGCACGAAAATTAGATCGAGTGCCAGTTATTATTCACGTTCCGGGGTTAGAAGGCGAAACAATTGATGCCGTTGGTGGACAAATTGATGTGATGCCAACGTTAGTAAATTTACTGGGGATATCTGAAGACGAGCATGTGATGTTTGGTAGGGATCTTCTAGCCGAAAAACGTGATGATTTCGTCGTCCAGCGAGATGGATCCGTCATCACAGATGAGATCATCTATACGAAGGATACTTGTTTTGATGCTGTGGACGGTTCAGTTCTGGCAATGGAAAGTTGCACCGGTGCTTATGATCGAGGGCAAAATGAACTTATTTATTCCGATAAAATCATTTACGGAGACCTGATCCGATTTCATGAGAACTCTGAATAATCTACTCATAATAAGCTAGGAAAATCATACTAATAACAACAGGAAGAAGGAGTGGGTGAATTCGATTATCAAAATGAAGGGGTGTTTATAAATGGTAAAGCATACAAGACCATTTGCAGGTAAATATACTCGTTATATTATGGCTTGGCTCTTCTTAGGACTGCTGGGTCCATTAGTATTATGGCCTGGCGATGTGCTACTTACGACGATAAGCATTGTGTTAGCACTTTTATTCACGGTTGGATATGATTTAATTGTGAGAGAAATTGTAAAGAGGAAAGCGAAAAGTATAGCGAAGGAAAATGCAGAATTAGTACTGGATGCGTTGCGATATGGGAGAGATCAAAAAGGATTTCTGGTAGTTACGAAGACCTTTCTAATCTTTGTTCCTTTATTAAGCAACATTAAGACGGTAATTGACACAAATAAAATTGTGCGTCATGAATTTGATGGGCAAATATTAGAGTTAACGGTGAAGTTTCCTAATAAACATCGGATGTTCCAGTTCTATGTTTCTTCTCCGGTGAAAGTCGAAGCGTTACTTTTAAAGAAAAGTGGAAAATCACTTCCATATAAGTACGATAAGATGAAGAAAAATAACTCGTTATAATGAGAGAGGGTGTCATAGAAGGTTTTCTTGACCTTTTATGACACCCTTTTTTTATAAGGTAATTTTATAAAATTACCGTTTTTCAGAAAATGTTTTTTTCGTCGAACGGAGAGGCTCGTAGATCATCCACGGAAAGGGGAGCGGTAATTCTGCCAAACAACGTTCCGTGATAATATAGCAACAAAATAGAAAAAAAGACACTAAGTTTTATTAAAGACTACAATGCTTAATTGTCTTCGTTGATTGGGTACGTCCAAAAATACTCACTGTTTAATCGTTGTTTTATCGTTTCATCCTCTGAAGTAAATTGCTCTTTCATTGCATCGACTACTCCTGCTGTTTGAGATCGATGAGCGTCGATTACTTTCATTTTTTGCTCCAGGTAGGGAGAGATATCCAAGCGAATATCAGGCGCGCCAATCACTTCCTCGGAACCTTCTGAAAAGGCGATTGCATGGACTGTTGGTCGTTCCTCTTTAGAGAGTCTTCGAATGGCTTGAATGACTGCAGCTCCGGTAGCATCGTGATCGGGGTGAACGGCATAACCTGGGTAAAAAGTAATGACAAGGGAAGGATCGACATCTTTGATAATATCAAACAGTCTGTTTTCCAGAGCAATTTGATCAGCAAATTCCACGGTTTTATCACGCATACCGAGTCTTCGCAAATCTGTTACACCAAGAAGGCGACAAGCCTCATCCAATTCCTTTTTTCGTATTTCGGGTAATGTTTCTCTATTTGCAATTAGTGGTCGTCCCATATTTCTGCCCATTTCACCAAGGGTTAAACACACATAAGTAACAGGTGTCCCCGCTTGGGTGTGGGAGATAATAGTTCCGGCTACTCCAAATGCTTCGTCATCAGGGTGTGGAAAGATTACAAGAACATGATTTTCCATGGGTGACACTCCTTTTAGAATAATATTATCTATTTATTAGTTTCTTCTGTTTGCTGACTGCAACTCAGTCGATCATTGTAATTTTAAGAGACTGTTGTTTTCTATTGAACAGAGAGACTCGAATCCGCTCTAGGCGGACACTTTACAAGGGCAATATTTAATTTTTCTTATTTTGGAAATGGTGTTTCACTTAATTCTAAAGCTATTGCTAATTTCCCCTCTGAATCATGCCCGGCAAAAAGCAGTCGGTTTTCATCATCAATTATCCAGTCAGTTAACCCTTCTGAGTAAACCCAACCTTGTTTGAGTTCCAAACCAATACGATAAGGACCATTTCCCGATATTTTCGCTTGTGTAAATGTTAATTCAACGTTACGAATAAAAGCTCCTGCTGAAAAAAAGTTTTGATCACGATGAGAAGCATAAGCACCATTTGTCGTTTCAAGGTGAATATACAGGTTTTTTCCTATTAGTTTTGATAAATTGTTTTGTACGAGCTGTGGATCAATTGGTTTCATCTTTATGTTCAACCCCTTTATTAGCATTAGTTAGATCTTTTATAATGTTCAGTATTACGAATGATAGAAGTGGAGAATTTGTTTCGTTATCTTGAATTTTGTTCATTTCCTACTATCCTTTAACGTCACTATTCCCATTGTATCAGCTATGACGGTGGATGCAAAAGATCACTCTTACCGGACGAAAATAAGTCTTGCTATATTAAGATAGGTAATCCATAATATGAAAAGTAGTCATAAAGTAATGTGAAAATAGGGGTGTATTTAATGACAGGTTCGGTAAAAGGGAAACTTATTAGTTTTACTGGTGGTCTTATAATTTTTACGATGCTAGTAACTTCTTTCGTCATTTATAATCAATTGGGTGAAGGAATTGAAACATCAGTGGAAGAGAGTGCGACAGCAACGACGGAGGATGCTGATCAGTTTATTCAAGCTTACTTACATAGATTTAAAACAATAGTAGCGATGATGGCTGAGGATAATAGAACAATAGGAAGTATTACAGAAGGAGACGAAGAGTTGTGGTCTAGTTTGACTACTGCTCATACTAGTTTTATGAATCGGGAGCAAGGGGCACAGGCTACATACTATGGTACAGCAGAAGGTGATATGAGGACTACACCAATGTTGGAATTGTCTGCAGATTATGATCCGAGAACGCGACCCTGGTATGAGGAAGCAGTCACAAACGTTGGGGAAGTTATTTGGACATCTCCATATATAGATGCAGATACTGAAGAGCTTGTTATTACGGCAGCAAAATCTATTACACCAACCCCCGATTCTGATCAGGTGTTAGGGGTTATGGCAGTTGATTTGTCACTCGATGAAATGGTTTCGTTATTGGAATCTAAGGAGGTTGGTTATGGCGGTCAATTAGCCCTTATTGATACAGAAGGGGTTATTATTGCTCATGGAGATCCCTCGCAAGTTGGAAATAATTTGGCTGAAGATACGCAACTGAATGCAATAGTGGAGTCAGCCGATACGAAAGGCTCTTTGAAAAATAATGGAGAAACAATTTATTACGATGAAATTGACGGCTATGGCTGGAAAGTCATGTCTATATATAACGATGATCTTCTGTACGCAGAGCTAGATAATACGAGGAATACATTTATTATTGTGTCTATCATAGCGGTTATATTTGCTTTTCTTGCTTCATTTTATGTAGCAAATAAGTTAACCAAACCGATACAACGTTTAAATGATCAAGTAAAAAAAATGGCGCAAGGGGATTTTTCCAAGGATCTTAACGTAAAAGGAAAAGACGAAATTAGTCAACTTGGAGTGTCTGTGAATGAAATGAGTAAAGAGCTTAGACATCTTGTAGGTTCGATTCAAGGATCGGCTAGTGACTGTAAAGTAATGGCTGAGGAGCTAAGTGCTGTCTCCGAGGAGACGTTAGCGACAAGTGATGATATGTCTTCTGCTGTGAACGAAGTTGCTGTAGGGGCTTCAAAACAGGCCGAGGATATGGAAGAAGCGAATCAGCAAATGCAACATTTGTCTGGTCAGGTAGGAAGGGCAACGGAACAAACGAACCAAATGAACAAAGTATCGATGGATATCAGAAAGGCAAATGAAAAAGGTCTTACGCAAATGAATGTGCTAACAGATCGAACGTCGGCAACTCGTCAAGTATTTTCTAATGTTGATCAAGCAGTTGACCAGCTAATGAAAAAGGTAAGTGATATTGGTTCTGTTGTCGACACTATCTCTGACTTCGCTGATCAGACCAACCTTTTAGCTTTAAATGCCAGTATTGAAGCGGCAAGAGCAGGAGAGCATGGAAAAGGATTTGCGGTAGTGGCAGATGAAGTAAGAAAGCTAGCAGAACAATCCATGAGCGCGACAGGGAGAATCCGTGGAACTCTTGATGAAGTCGAAGGAGAAACGAAAAGAGTCGTAGATGCAATGACCACTGCTAATGGAATGAGTAATGATCAAAAACAAGCAGTGGAAGATACAGGTGCATCTCTCCAATCGATCGTTAAATATATTGAAACGCTGTCTCAATCTCTTGAAGAACTAACGAAGGATTTAAACGGGGTAAATGATCAAAAAAGTCAGATAGTTGAAGCGATGGCTAGTATTGCACAAGTTTCCGAAGGGGCGGCTGCAACCGCAGAGGAAGTGTCTGCATCAGCTGCAGAGCAAACCAAAGCTATCGAGACGGTAGGTAAAACATCTGAACAGCTCAATGATCTTAGTACAGAGCTTCAGGAGAAAACAAACCGTTTTAAAATAAATAACGGATAAGAGAAGCATAAGATTAGAGGGGTGTCAGGTCTTTGACTTTGACATACTCTCTTTTATTTTGGCTGTTTTCGTAAACTCTGTTCTAAAGAAAAAAAGACTTAGTGCCTATCACACCTATCTAGCTGGATTGTTATCATCGAAGGTTGTTTGTGAAAATTTCGATTAGCTTCCCTTGGATGATCCGCAAGCCTCCTCGATAGAATTGGAGTCCCTCCCGATCGTAAAAGAAATAGGCGCTAAGAAATCATCCTTTATATTATAGTTTTTACCGTTGTTGATAAAGGTGTGGATAAGTATAATGGAGAGAAGACATGGAAGAAATTCTAAGTGGATACACTTGATAATAATAAGGAGGAAATTTAATGGGGAAAGGTATTATAAGTTTAGGTGAAGCATTAATTGATTTCATCCCGTTAGATGATAAGAATGAAATCTTTCAGAAAAGCCCCGGTGGAGCACCTGCAAACGTTGCGGTAGGCCTAGCACGACTTGGAGCAAAAACAACTTTTTTAGGTAAAATAGGTGACGATGTGCTAGGTCGGTTTTTAAAGGATACATTGAACGGTTATGGTGTGGATACTTCTCACATGACTTTCACGAAGGATGCTCGGACAGGAGTTGTATTTGTGACTCTGGGAGCAGGGGGCGAGCGAAGTTTTGAATTTTACATAGATCCAAGTGCAGATCGCTTTCTAACAGAAGCAGATGTGGACAGAGCATTGTTTGAAACACATAACCTTCTTCATTTTGGGTCGATTAGTTTGATAAGTGAACCGGCGAAATCAGCCACTATAAAAGCAGTAAAACTTGCAAAAGAAAAAGGCTTAATTGTCTCTTATGATCCCAATCTACGCCTAGGACTATGGAAAAATGAAGACCATGCGCGTGGAGAAATTAAAAGCATGTTAGGGTACGCAAATGTTTTAAAAATTTCTGAAGAAGAATTAGAATTTATCACTGGAGAACATGACATCGTTGCAGGAGTTAAAAAACTGGAGGACTATCAAATTCCAATTATCTTTATTACACTTGGAGCCGAAGGAAGCTTTATATTTGCAAAAGGGAATCAAGTTCATGTAAATGCGATGAAAGTAAAAGCTGTTGATACAACAGGCGCAGGAGACGCTTTCGTTTCGGCAATTCTCTATCAACTTCATGAGACCGACAAGGCAGTTTCAGAATTGACGTTGGATGATCTGGAACAAATGACGCGATTCGCTGCTGTTTCCGGTGGACTTGCCGCAGCCACAAAAGGTGCGATGACAGCCTTACCAACCTTGAATGAAGTGAAAAATCAATTGGCGGATTAGCAGATTTTTATAAATGTAAAAAGATGACTCCAAATGATCGGAGAGATCTTTTGGAGTCATCTTAATCTGAGTTTATCCGTCTATTTATCGTTTTAGAGCTTTTTCAATGGCTTCCTTTATACGCGGCTCATCAAACGGCTTAACAATAAAGTCAACTGCTCCTTTTTGAATCGCATCGACAACCATGTTTTGTTGTCCCATTGCCGAGCACATAACAACTTTAGCATTTGGATCCAAAGCTTTAATTTTTTCTAAAGCTTGAATGCCGTTCATTTCGGGCATCGTTATATCCATTGTGACTAAGTCGGGTTTATGTTCTAGGTATAAATCAATCGCTTGTTGCCCATTTTCAGCTTCTGCAACAACTTCATAACCAGCATCAGTGACCATTTTTTTTTATGTCATTCTCATAAACGCAGCATCATCAGTTATTAATAATCTCGCCATTATAATGATCCTCCTCTTCGGTTCAAAGCACTATCGTTGTTCTAAATATAGTACGAAAGAGGTGGATTGTCAACGGATTTATTACTTCTAAAGTCCTTTCGTATATGTAGTTATCTAGAAAATTAAAGGGAAATAGTGTAAAATAAGGGTGTAGAGATATTTCTATTTGCGTAATTGGGTCTATTTAACTATTTGTAGAAGAGGAATACCTAATAGGCAAATAATAAAATAGGACTCAGCTTAAAGCACCTCGGGTTTGATTGAAATAATGATCTCTATAAAAAGTCTTGGTGTTCAAACGCAATTACAAAGGAGGGAATCCTCATGGCTAACCCATTTAAAAATGATTGGAAACAGCAATTGAGTGAAGAGTTTAAGAAAAGCTATTATCTTGAATTACGGGAATTTTTAAACGCGGAATACGCAATTCACAATATCTTTCCACAGATGGATGACATTTTCAATGCATTACATAGTACGTCGTTTGAAAACACGAAGGTGGTTATTATTGGTCAGGATCCGTACCATGGCTTTGGCCAAGCTCACGGATTGAGTTTTTCTGTGCAGGGGGGAGTTAAAGTTCCTCCCTCACTGAAAAATATATTTAAAGAACTTCATGATGATCTAGGGTATCCTGTCCCTCAGCATGGATATTTACAAAAGTGGGCAGGGGAGGGAATCCTTTTATTAAACAATGTATTGACAGTAAGAGAACAAACACCGAATTCTCACCAAGGGAAAGGGTGGGAAGTGTTTACGGATCAGGTGATTCAAAGGTTGAACGAGCGAAAGAAACCCGTGGTATTTATTTTATGGGGGAAACACGCACAGAAAAAAGGAGAATGGATTACAAATGATCATCATTTAGTCATAAAAAGTCCTCATCCTAGTCCTTTTTCTGCACGTCGTGGTTTTTTCGGAAGTCGTCCATTTTCAACAGCGAATAAATTTCTCCAGCAGATCGGAGAAGAGGAAATCGACTGGAAATTACCTGTGCATCTAGTAGAAGAGAAATGAGATTGCATAAGATAGAAAAGATGAATTGACTTACATGGTTATGGAAGATAATTATAATTTTCTGGAAAAGGAGTCGGTACATTATGAAGCAAAGGATTGGATTTATTGGAACAGGCGTCATGGGAGAAAGTATGGCCAATCATCTCATGAAAGGTGGTCACGAACTTTTTATTTATACACGTACAAAATCAAAGGCTAATGGCTTGCTTGAAAATGGTGCCAAGTGGTGCGAAACGGTGTCAGAGCTTGCGGAAAGTGTGGATGTCATCATTACAATGGTGGGATATCCAACTGATGTCCGGGAAGTATACTTAGGTCTTCAAGGGATTTTAGAGAATGCTTCGCAAGGTACGTATGTAATCGATATGACGACGTCAAGCCCTGCTCTTGCAAAGGAGATATTTGAAGAAGCAAAACAAAAGGGATTGTATAGTTTAGATGCTCCTGTCTCCGGTGGGGATATTGGAGCGAGAGATGCAAAGCTAACGATAATGGCCGGTGGAGAACAAGCGGTATTTGACCATATGCAACCTATTTTTAAATTAATGGGAGAAAATGTTGTTTTGCAAGGTGAAGCAGGAGCTGGACAATTCACAAAAATGGCCAATCAAATAGCGATTGCTAGCACGATGATGGGTGTAAGTGAATCCATGGCTTATGCTAAAAAAGCTGGATTGGATCAAGAAAAAGTCTTGTCATCCATTCAAACAGGAGCAGCGGGAAGTTTTTCGCTTTCAAAATTAGCACCACGAATGATAGCTGGAGACTTTGCCCCCGGTTTTTACATTAAGCACTTTATCAAGGACATGGGAATTGCCATTGATTCAGCAAAAGAGTTAGGAATGGATACTCCAGGTCTGATTCAGGCAAAGAACTTATATGAACAACTGGCAGAAGACGGAGAGGGAAATTCAGGAACTCAAGCCCTATATAAATATTACGATCACGAATAGCACCCGCTTTTTGGGGTCAGACCCCCCATATATTGGGAATCGCTGTGGTAGAGAAATTAGTAGTGCGATAAATGTCGAATTTTCTGCACAATTCTCGCTTTTTTTAATTTATAATGGTGTTTGAGACAAAAAGAAATACTGAGGAGAAGTTCAAATGTTTCATACACTGCGGTCAAAATTGCTGATATTTTTAATTCTAGTAGCCTTTATTCCGATGATCATCGTTGGGATAATTAGTTATAACGCTCAAAAACAAGAAATAACAAATAGTGCTGAACGGTCTTTAGCGATTCAAAGTACAAGTTTATCGGTGGAGATAACGAGGTTTTTAGAGGAACGATTGAAGGACATACAGACTTTAGCCAATAATCCTGTATTAATGGATCAGGACAGTGAGGCTCTGGACATAAGGGAACAGATGTATAAATTCTTGATGATACATAACATATATTTTGATTCTCTTTATATAACTACAGATGGGACGGTAGCGGTTGAAACAGAATTAGGTGTGCTGGGAGAGGACTTGAGTGAACGTCCTTGGTTTGAAGAGGCGCTGAAAGGTAATATCGTTATTTCAGATATTTATTATTCTTCACTTATTGACACCCCCGCCCTTGCAATGGCATCACCTGTTTAGATATGGACCAAAATTTACATAGTGTGCTCGCACCTATATTCGATTTAGGTTCCCTTTATCAAGTGCTGGAAGAACATACAGATCAGCAGCAAGATACAAGGTGGGGTGGCTATGCATTTTTACTAAACAATGATGGAAATTTTATTTCTCATCCCGATACAGAGGAAATTTTCCATGCAAATTATTTTCAGCAGGAAGGAATATCGAAAGGGACTGTTAATGATCTTATCGATCAAAGGGGAATGGTCAATGTGGAAGGAGGGGAAGTACACTCTTTCTCGAGAATAGAGACATTTTCGGGTTTTAATAATGAATGGTATGTAGGAGTAGCAGTAGATGGGGAAGAGCTCTATGCCCCATTAAGAAATTTGCTCATGCAATACTTGGTGTTTTTCAGTATCATGTTGATTGTCATTACACTTGCCGTTTATAAATTGTCACAATATCTTGTTTTGCCTATTCAACAACTTGTCGAGACAACGAAGAACTTAGCAGAGGGTAATAAAAAGAATCAAAAATACGTATCTGCCTATGAAGAAGTCAATTATTTAAATGCAACGTTCGATCATATGACAGAACAGTTAGAGGAAAGAGAAAAAAAGAATAAAAAATCAACGGTGGTTTTGGAATCAACAGATAGTGGAGTTCTAGCAATCAATCGGAAAACCAAGAAAATAACGTTGTTTAATAGAAAATGTGAAATGACATTTCTTCTTTCGAAAGAACAAGCGATTGGGGTTGAACTGGACATTCTTATAGAGCAATCTCCAACTATGAGAAACATCGTTGAAAAGGGGAATATTCATCAGTTAAGTGAGCGTGGAGAAGTGAAAGACAAGTATGAAATAGATTTTATCTCTGAAGATACTGGAGAGATGCAAACATATTTGTTGAGTATAACTAGCTTGCCGGGTCCAGATAGTGAGGCACACGATGAAATGCTTATCATATTTAATGATCTGACGGAAAAACGGAAAATGGAACTTGAGTTGGTTCGGTCTGAAAGGCTAAAAGTAGTTGGAGAGATGGCTGCAGGATTTGCTCATGAAATCAAAAATCCTCTTACGACAATAAAAGGTTTTATACAACTGTTTAATGAACGAGATAATTCGAGAAATGAACAGTTTTACGAACTCGTTGGGGATGAAATTGATCGAGTAAATAAACTGATGAATGAACTTTTGGAACTCTCAAATCCGAATTCTATCAAGAAATTTGAAACGATTGATATAGAGAAATTGTTAAATAATTGTTTGACATTGCATCAGTCAGATATGAATGATAATCATATCGAGCTAGAGGTATTTTTTGAAAAGGATTTACCAGAGCCTCTTGCCGACAGGAACAAGTTACAGCAAGTTTTCATGAATCTTTTTAATAATGCTATTCAAGCAATACCTGATGGAGGTAACTTGATCATTCGCTCCAGTCTAGACGATCAAAGGGAACAAATAGTTGTCTCAGTGAAAGATAGTGGTTCGGGGATGAGTTGTGAAACGCTCCAAAAACTAGGTACGCCATTTTTTACAACAAAGGAATCGGGTACAGGCTTAGGACTTACGACAAGTTATCGTATTATCGAGGAAATGGGTGGAACGATAACCGTTCAATCAATCGAGCAAGGTGGCACCACATTCACCGTCTATATCCCATTGGAAATGAAATAAAAAGACAACTTCCAAATAATGGGGGGTCTGACCCCTCGGGTAGACCCCTCGTATAGTATTCTTCATTTTTCAGACAGTTCATGATACATTGGAGGTAACAGAATGGAGGAGATGGATATGAAACAGGCATTAGTTGTAGGTGCTACAGGACTTGTAGGCAGACATATTGTCAAAGAGTTGATTAAAAGCAATAAGTATGAAGAAATTCATCTTCTTACTAGATCAAAATCATTATTTTCTGATCATCCCAAGGTAAAGGAACATATTATCGATTTTGACTTCTTGGATCTAAAAAAGCATTTGTTTGACCAAGTATCGGATGTCTTTATTGCCATTGGGACAACGATGAAAAAGGTAAAATCACAAGAACAATTTATAAAAGTTGACTATACGTATCCACTGAGAATTGCAGAATATGCAACGGAAGCAGGCGCAGAGAAAATACTTCTCGTTTCTTCGATGGGAGCATCCCGAAATTCACGCTTCTTTTACAGCCGAGTTAAAGGCACGCTGGAGGATCAGATCCTTATGCTTAACCATCAATCGGTACATATATTCCGTCCATCGCTCCTTACAGGAGAAAGATTCGAAAATCGACCGGGGGAAAGAGCTGCTGAAGTGGTTAGTAAACCTCTTTCTTTCATTTTTAAAGGGAAGCTGGAAAAGTATGTACCTGTAAGAGGTGCCTCCGTAGCCTCGGTTATGGTAGAAGTGGCACAAGTAGACAGTAAAGGAATTCATGTCTATGAATCTAATCTTATCCACCGATTGGGAGAGGTATTGAAAAAATAATGAATGAACCGATACTTTCTATGGATTTCAGAATAGACAGTAAAGCTTTTCTTAAAACCGGCACTTGTCGGTTTTTTCTTTTATTCTTGAAAAAAACATTATAAAGTTTCGTTGGAAATATACATATGATTTAGTACATCAAAACCCGGTAGGATTTTCTGACTATCGATTATTGTTGTATAATTAACCTAATATAAAACGAAAGGGGCTAGGTCTGTGGACATTCCTGCTAGCGTAGTCATTAGAAAGATGGAGGAGGAGCTGGATAAGCTAAAGGTTTCCGTTAACGCCTCTGAAAATACATATCGAGAACATGCTCAAGTGCTAAAAACGTATTGTGATCTTCTTCTCGACACGAAAACAGAAGCACCGGCCCCAAAGGTTCAGCATGCAACCGTAAACGATGTTCATGGCCGAAAAGGGGAGAGAACCGAACATCAGCAAACACCGGAAAGTCATTCCGCTAAGAAAAGCGGCACTGTATATGACGGAGGAGATAACCCGGAAAGTGACAGTTTGTTTGATTTTTAAAGACTTTTTAAATGTGGTTGCTTTTGAAAAGATTAAAGACCAGTATGATGAAAATTACGATTCGATAAATAGATATGGTATGCTTTTCTTGGGAAATAAACACAGAAATTATCCAGCATAAAGCGTGGTAAAAAGGAGAATGAATGATGAAGCTATTTTTACTATTAGGAAGTGCAAATGCATTTCTATTCGTTGCACTTGGTGCATTCGGTGCACATGCCTTGAAGGACAAACTCGAAGCGACAGGTTACCTTAAAACATTTGAAACAGGCGTCCAATACCATATGATTCATGCGGTGGCTTTAATTGCAGTAGCCATCCTCACAAAGTATTTGTCTGCTACAGGGCTTGTCCATGGAGCGGGTTGGGCATTTTTGATTGGAATCATTCTTTTTTCGGGGAGTCTTTATGCCCTAAGTTTAACAGGAATTAAAATTCTCGGAGCAATTACGCCACTTGGAGGTTTAGCATTCCTAGTCGG
This sequence comes from Salipaludibacillus sp. CF4.18, assembly GCF_051262595.1. NCBI lineage: Bacteria > Bacillati > Bacillota > Bacilli > Caryophanales > Bacillaceae > Salipaludibacillus > Salipaludibacillus sp. CF4.18. Next base: position 21,664 of record NZ_JBIMEV010000022.1, on the reverse strand, counting down.
GTGGGCGCTCTTATTCGCAGCCGCATGGATGGAATAAATTAAATAATAGCACCATTTCTAGTAGCACCTACACGAAATTCGTAGGTGCTACTAGTGTAGGTGCTACTAAGAATGATAGTGAAAAAGTTATATCTTACCTCGGTGGATAGGCCGACAAGCCTTGTTGTGCTCCGTTAAAAGGATAGTCGTAATCTAATTCCTCATCAAACGTGGCATAATCAAAGTTCACCATTAAGAGTAAGTATCGTTTACCCGTTTCTGGATCGCTCAAAATGATATGGTCACGACCAGCAGCTTCAACGACTCCCTTGAAAATTTTTGCGTTCCATCTGTCGTTATTTTCGAAAGTCATATAAAAGGTACCGACTTTACCACGATTTAAACGTAGTATATTTTCGATATAGGACTGCTCAGGAGGAAGTTGACCCGGAACATCTATAACAGGTGAAAATGGTTGTTGCTGCTGTTGAGCGAAAGCTGGCGGCGGTGGCATCGATGCACCTGGTAGGTAAGGCTGTTGTTGCTGTTGCTGATATTGTTGTTGGCCGGCAGTAGGAGCCTTATCAGCTTGATAGCCACCCCCTTGATATCCATTGTAAGCCCCATTTGACATATATGGAGAACCTCCTTGTGGATACATATCGTCACTCCCTCTTTGTTATTTTTTCACTTACAATTTTTCCTGATCGCACTTTAGTAGACGTTGTACACATCCTCACAATCTTCGACTCGAGGGGAGTAAAAACAATGCAATTTATATCTCCCGGTATTAGGCTGACCCCACCATTCAGCAGGGCAGTCACCTTCAGGCCTGAAAAACCAAAGTGAAAACTCAGCAGGATGGAATCGTTCCCCTTGAACCAGTCTGCGAGCAAGACGCTTATCTCTTTCTCGTGCATGCTGATAAAAGTAACTTTTATGAGTTGCTTCAAACCCACCAGGAGATTGGTATACCATTTTTGTAACGTCTGTAATGTTCTCAAAATCCATACAAGGAACGCGAACTCGGTTTACCATCGTATTTCCCGCTTGGAGCATTCCAAGTTCCCCTTCGCCTTCTGCCTCTGCTCGCATTAAGCGACCAAGCAGTTCAATATCACGTTCCCGTGTTTTAATAACGGCCATTTTCAACACCTCCTTAATACAACCATGCTAAAGACATTGTATGTGCTGACACCCAAGTTATGACACAAAAAAAGAGTCCTAAAAAAGAGCATCAATTGAGTTTTCACATAAAAAACCCGATTGCATTGTTCCGCAATCGGGTTTTAAAAGAGTTTATTTTTTGTACCACTAAAGATGTTACCGAACTTATCGTATTAAAGACTTGCTGTAATTTTTATATATGCAAAAATTGTTTAATTTTATCGTCATCTAACATGGTTCCAACATAGAAGGAACCAAACTCACCGTAGCGAGCGCTCACTTCGTCAAAGCGCATTTCATATACGAGTTTCTTGAATTGCAATACATCATGTGCAAACAAAGTAACTCCCCACTCCCAGTCGTCTAACCCAACCGATCCAGAGATGATTTGGCGTACCTTTCCAGCATAGCTTCGGCCAATCATACCATGGCTTCTCATCATCGTTTGGCGTTCTTCCATCGGCAGCATGTACCAATTGTCATTTCCTTGACGACGCTTGTCCATAGGATAGAAACAAACATATTTCCATTTCGGTAATATAGGTTTCAAACGAGCTTGAATTTCAGGGTCTTGATCAGGATCCTTATCGGCAGGAAGATAATTACTTAATTCCACGACAGAAACATAGGAATAGGTAGGAACAGTATATTCCGCCAATTCTGTTTTGTTAAAAGCAGTTTCCAGTTCAATTAACTCGTCCATTGTTGGGCGCAAAAGAAAAATCATAAAGTCAGCCTTTTGACCAAGAATCGAATAAAGTCCATGACTTCCTTCGAACTTTGCTTGTGTTTTATTCCACTTTTCAAGTAGTTTCATAAATTCAGACATGATCGATTCACGCTTTTCAGAGGAAAGCTTTTTCCACTCTGTCCAATTCATCTTTCGACAATCATGCAAGCAATACCATCCATCTAACGTTTTTGCTGGTTCTGCCATATTTATTCACTCCATTTCTTATTATGTATGATCACTCGTCACTCATTTCATCACAACTTCTATTATACAAGCACCGACTCGAAAAACAAACAGCACGCCGTGAACTACCCCCCACTTAAATTCTAACGAATATTGAAGTGGGGGCTTCTCGAATAATAGGTGCTTTTATTAGCCACCCAAATTGACCGAGCTATCTCCGCTGTACCAGCGGTTCCATCTATTATTTAGGCTATTTTTGTTTCAGAAAGGAGTCTTTTTCCTTCGTTTTTAATATTCTTTGCCGCATTTTCGTCACGGTCAGATTCGTTCCCACATGAACATGTATACGTTCTTTCTGAGAGAAATAGCGTATCTTTCACTTCCCCACATTCGAAACACATCTTCGAAGAAGGGAACCATTTGTCAATTTTGACAAATGACTTCCCACGGTCTTCGAACTTGTATTGTAAGAAAGTTGTAAACCTACCCCAACTGTTATCAGATACGCTTTTCCCGAATGTAAGAGACTTAGACATGCCTTTCATATCAAGGTCTTCGATAGCAACGGCGTCGTACTTATTTGCCAACTCATAACTCTTTTTATGGAGGAAATCACGACGTTGATTAGCCGTTTTTTCTTGTAACTTTGCCACTTTCCGTTTCTGTTTGTCCCAACGATTGGAACCCTTTTTACGGCGTGACAAAACTCGCTGCTCTTTCGCAAGTTTTTCAAGAGATTGACGATAAAATCGAGGGTAATTGGCTTTCTCACCATCGCTTGTCACGTACAATTCACTCATTGAAAAATCAAGTCCAACAATGTTATGAGGATCAACGGGTTTCTTTGCTTCTTCAAATTCCGTTAGAATCGAAGCGTAGATTTTCCCCGAACCAGTCATCGAGATGGTAACAGACTTCAATCGATGCGTTTCCGGAATGTCTCTATGTTGCTTTACCTTTACCCATTTTAATTTAGGTAACTTGAGATGACCATCCAAAATTTCTATATTTCCATTCACAAGATTGGTCGTATAGGATTGCTTATGTTTCTTGCTTTTGAATTTCGGAAACTTGGTATTCTTTTTGAAGAATGATTTATACGCTTTATCCAAGTTCATTTGAGCATTCGCTAAGGAAAGACTATCAACTTCTTTTAGAAACGGATAATCCGTTTTGTATTTAGCTGGAGTTGGATGCTTTTGTTTCACCAACATATCTTTGTTATCCTTGAATCTCTCATACGTATCGATTCTATCATTTAGCATTTTGTTGTACGTAAATCGTACACAACCAAATGTTTTCTTCATTAAATGAAGTTGTTCGATTGATGGGTATAAACGAAATTTGAATGCTTTGTTCTTTTTGGTCATATCAAGACACCTCCAAACATGTGTTTGTAGGTTTATTTTACCAAATCCCTGTCTATTTGTCTTTGTTTTTGCTTTTTATTTTCTGAAAAAAAGATAAAAAAAAGAGCCATTCATCTCCCACCTAAAATTCTACCAAATTTTTGAGGAAGGAGACTTCTGGCTATAGTTCGTTAAATTAGTTTACAAGATTACTTTGATCCAGAACGACTTAAGAATGCCTGAATCGCACGATGATGATCCTTTGATTTGCCAGCAGCACGTTGGCCGGTTACTTCAGCGTCCAGCACTTGTCTTAGAGGCAAAACTGTTCCTGCTTTCATATTCTGTTTCATGGAAGAGTAGGCAGGCATAGGGACACGCGTCAATACATGAATAAATTTCTCCGGATGACCGATGTCCTGAATCAGTCCAATGCGGAGGGCTTCTTCTGAATCGATTGTGTCACCGAGTGCTAATTCAAGAGCTTTGGCAAACCCGACAATTCTCGGTAAGAAATAAGAAGCACCAGCATCAGGAGTTAAACCTATATGCAGAAAACTCAAGGCAATTTTAATACCGGGATCGGCGAATCGGAAATCACAGGCAAGGGCAAGACTGAGGCCAGCCCCCACAGCAGTGCCGTTCATGTGAGCTACGGTTGGTTTCTCTATGCTGTCGATGAGCATGACGAGTTTGTTATAGGTACTTTCTAAATACGCTCCGTAATCAAAGGATTCCATCTCTTTTACAGGAATACGTTTTAGATCAGCGCCACTAGAAAAAGAGCCATCGGTACCAGTGAGGAGAATGACTTTAACCTCCCCATCTTTCCGGGCAGCTAAAAAGGCTTCGTATAGCTCCTCATGCATCTCGGTGTTTATCGCATTCTTCACGTGTGGCCGATTCATCGTAATCGTCGCCAGACCATCTTGTACATCATAAAGGACGGTAGTTTGTTTATTAGTTCCTCCTTGTTTAAGAAAAACGGCATAGCCGTCTTTTCTTAAATGTAGGGTCAGCTTCCACCGCCATGTTTTAAGTATCAAGGGTGGGTTTCCCTTGATACGTGCGGTTTGAAGGTAGCTGCCAATTTTATAAATTCTAGTGTATCTCTTAATATAAGACGCTAAGCATTTTTTTATAAAGCTCGTGCTAATACAGCGCCGTCGTATATTGCTTTTTTTGCATCTAATCCAAGTGCATCCTTGGCACCACCGATAATATGCACCGGTTTACCTAGTTGAGTCAGAGTCTCAACCAAATCATTATTAGTCAGCTGTCCAGCAGCAAGAACTACGGTATCTGCTTTTAGCGTTTTCTTTTCGCCATCAAGCGTATACGTAACGGAATAGGCGTCTATACAGTGATAATGGTCGATTCCACCAATCATTTGGACGCCATTTTGCTTCATTTCCATGATCGTTGCCCACCGTGTTGTTTTGCCAATTCCTTTTGCAAACGACTTGCTTCGTTGTAAAAGTGTGATCGATGAGACCCCTTTTTCTTTTAAAAATAACGCCAAATCGCATGCAATACCACCACCACCAATAATCACAACATTGTTACCAGTTTTCGCAGTTCCTTCAAAAACTTGGCGGTAGGAAATAATATTAGGATCATTCACCCCATCAATTTCGGGTACACGAGGAATAATACCTGTAGAAAGAATGATTTCATCTGCTTGCTTAATAAGTGGGTCTTCTCCAGTAAGGTGTGTACCGAGTTTAACGGTGACACCTAGTAGCTTTAATTGGACACGGTAATAACGTAATGTTTCATAGAATTCCTGTTTTCCTGGGATTCGTTTTGAATAATTGAGTTGACCGCCAATTTGATCTTTTTCATCTACAATAGTGACAGAATGTCCGCGTTCAGCCGCAACTCGTGCTGTTTCTAATCCTGCCGGCCCTGCACCAATGATAAGAATGTTCTTCTTCGTTTTTGCTGGAATCATGAGAAGTTCCGTTTCACGTCCTGCCTCTGGGTTTACGAGGCAAGTCGCAGCTTTTCCTTCAAAAACATGGTCAAGACAGGCTTGGTTACAGGCAATACAAGTATTTACCTCGTCAAAACGACCTTCCCTTCCTTTGGTGACAATCTCGGGATCAGCTAAAAATGGACGGGCCATCGACACTAATTGAACCGTCCCTTTCTCAAGAATGTCATTTGCGTCCTGCGGATCATTAATTCGATTGCTTGCTACCACGGGAATATCGACTTCTTGAGCAATTTTCTCAGCAACAGGTACGAATTTCATCCGAGGTACTTTCATTGAAATAGTAGGTACGCGAGATTCGTGCCAGCCAATCCCGATGTTGAGCAGATCTGCCCCAGCTTTCTCCACTCTTTTTGCAAAGTGAAGCGTTTCCATTTCAGTTGTGCTTCCTTCAATTAAATCAAGTCCTGACATGCGAAACAAAACAGGATAGTCGGGTCCAACCGTGCGACGGACAGCTTCGGTGATTTTCAAGGCAAATTGAAGTCTATTTTCAAATGAGCCACCCCAGTTGTCGGTCCGTTTATTGGTAACGGGGGAGAGGAATTGATTAATAAGATATCCTTCCGAACCCATGATTTCCACGGCATCAAAGCCGGCGTCTTTCGCTCGGCGTGCGCCTTGGGCAAAGTCTTCAATCGTTCGTTTGATGTCTTCCTCGGTCATTTCCCTCGGTTGATCAGGGTTGATTGGTGATTGAAGAGGAGAGGGGGCAACCGGGTCTAGTTGAGTACTCGCTTTATACGCATATCGGCCAGCATGAAATAATTGCAGGGCAATGGCGCCACCTTCGTCATGAACGCCTTGCGTCAACGGTTTCCATCGTTGAACATCCTCTTCTTCATAAATCGTCATGAAGTCAAGGCCACCGCTGCCTTCTGCATTCACAGCAGCACCACCCGTGACAATCAGACCAACATCATGTTTAGCCCGGAGCTTGTAAAACTCAGTCAGCTTTTCAATCCCATTCTCAAGACCTTCAATTCCAACGTGCATCGAACCCATAATAACTCTGCTTCTCAAAGCTAAACCATTGATAGAAATCGGCTTAAATAACGATTCGCAATGCATAAAATCCCCCTTAGATTTTGACAAGGTAAAGAAATAGTTGATTCTTTCCTTTTATTACGTTTGAATAAAATGAGTGACTATTCATTCATTATACTGAAAAAAGGGAGAAGATTGCAATGAGAAGGAAGTATCGATTTGAAACAATCAGGATTTTTAAGATTGGAGAAGGAAGGGTATAGTAATAAAAGTTCCTTTTTAAGACGGATCATTTTCCTTATGATTGAAGGAAACGATTACACTTTTTGGAAAATTAGAACTTTAATTTGAAGCGCATGAATAATTTATTTTTACCTAAAGAAAGAGTATGCTAAAAGGTAGAGAGTATTAAAGGAGGTTTTCCTGTGAGCGATATGTTTAAAGGAATAGCAGAGGAAGTAAAAGACAAGAATCCGGCAATTGTTTTTCCCGAGGGAACAGATGAGAGAATATTAAAGGCGACGGTTCGGTTGCAAGCGGAAGGAATTTTGAAGCCAATTCTGATTGGAAATAAGAAAGAAATTTTCTCGAAAGCTGCAAGTCTGAATCTTGAAGCAGACACACTTACTGTCATTGACCCTGAAACGTACGAATTTGATGAACTTGTGGAAGCATTTGTGAAACGTAGAAAAGGCAAAGCTACAAAAGAAGAGGCAGAAAAAATCTTGAAAACTCCAAATTATTTCGGAACAATGCTTGTTTACGTGGGTAAAGCACTTGGGTTAGTTAGTGGCGCTGCTCACTCAACGGGCGATACGGTCCGTCCGGCACTTCAAATTATTAAAACAAAAGAAGGCGTGAAAAAGACGTCTGGAGTATTCGTCATGGTTAAAGGAGATCAGCGTTATATATTTGGTGATTGTGCGATTAATATCTCTCCAGATAGTAATGACCTCGCTGAAATTGCTGTCGAAGCTGCAAAAACGGCAAAGGTATTTGGTATCGATCCAAAAATAGCAATGCTTAGTTTTTCAACAAAAGGTTCTGCTGTTAGTCCTGAAACAGAAAAAGTTATCGCAGCTACCAAGATCGTTCAAGAAAAAGCACCGCATCTTACCGTTGACGGGGAATTCCAATTCGACGCTGCATTTGTGCCATCTGTTGCAATGAAAAAAGCACCGGATTCTCCGCTTAAAGGAGAAGCAAATACATTTATCTTCCCGAGTTTGGAATCTGGCAACATTGGCTATAAAATCGCCCAACGATTAGGAGAGTTCGAAGCAATTGGTCCAATCCTGCAAGGGTTAAACCAACCGGTAAATGACCTTTCCAGAGGTTGTAATGAAGAAGATGTGTACAAGCTCGCACTTATTACAGCAATGCAAGGTGTGACAGAGTAAATAAAGAAAGTGACCCCCGTTCGGCGAGAAGCTGGCGGGGGTTATTTGTCTTTTTGTGGTGGGCGTTCGTCATTTGTAGGTGGTAGGTGCTCCTGGGTTACTCGTCGCAGAAAACATTGCTACCGGCGAAGCACCTACAAAAGTAGCAGGAAGAAAACGGGAGTATAAGCGAGGATGAGGGAGTTTGAGAAGGCGTTTTTCGCCGATCTTCTAAAACTCCCTCAACTTTTCTAAAACCTCCTTAAATGCTACTTCGTTATCAACTTGGCGCATCGATCGGAAAGGATCCCCTTCCTTTGCAACTCTCTCAATGACTGCAGGGAGGTTAAACGAATAGGGAGTTAATCCCGAATCCACTTCAGGCCAGAAGAGGGGTGTAGCGATGAGTCCGGCTTCATGACCTCGCGGAGAATAAGGAGTAATGATTGTTTTTCCTTTATCATGTTGAATGTAATCCAAGTACAGTCTATTGCCGCGGTTCTTTTTCATTCGCTCGATCGTAAACCAATCAGGTTCCTGCTCACATAAAAATTTGCAGACGAACGAGGTAAATATTCGTGTGTCTTCATAGCTGAATACATTTTCGGGTAATGGAATGTAAAGCTGGAGCCCTTTCCTGCCTGAGGTTTTTACGAAAGATTCAAGCTGAAACTCATCGAATATCGCTTTCATCCTCACTGCTGCTTCAACAGCCAAGGAAAATTCCTTCATAGAAGGCGGATCCAAATCTAGGACAATCTCAGTCGGATAACTAGTACGGATCGTTTCAAACGGCGTATGAAATTCCAACGCTAGCTGGTTGCCGAGCCATAACAGTGTTTCTAATTCGTTACAAATAATATAATCAATCTCGTCCTTCGTTTCAGTTTGGACAAAATCAGGCGCATAATCAGGAGAATTCTTTTGATAAAAAAGCTCTCCATCAGCACCATGAGGGTATCGTATAACGGTTAAAAGACGATCCTTTAAAAATGGTAAAAGGTATGGTGACATGTGTTGTAAATACAATAAATAGTCGTCTTTGTGGATACCCTGCTCAGGCCAGACAGGTTTGTCTGGACTAGTAATCGGAACCGTTTCCGGAAGCTCGAAAAGCTGTTTCTCCATTTGTTTCCACGAACACGAGGAAGGGTCTACTTCAAATTGAAAGGAGTGGAATCTTGGCTCACGAAGATGCTTTCCATCAAAATCAATGCAAGCAATATCTGCACATACAGATGGGGGAATGTGGAAACTTCCGTCTGATTGTTTCACCCCGTTTTTTTGAAATAAAGTACGTAATGTTTTCTCCTCTTCCTCAGCCAAACCGTGTTTGAACTGGACAATGACCAGAAACTTTTTACCGTCATAAACGCCGCCATCAAAGTATCCGTTTTTAGGATTATAAGTGGACAGCGCCACTGTAATCATCCGCCAATGCTTTTTTTTCAGCCACTGAGTTGTCCGTTTTCCACTTTCCCACGTACTCGTTTTTCTTTTTGCGATAGCACCTTCGCCATGATAGACGACAATATTATGCCACAATTCTTCCCAGTTTTGAAAAACTTCGATTGCTTGCAAACTGTGAGAATCCTGCGCATCAACCTTGAGAGGGAGATGAAGTTTCTTGAAAAAAGAAGACATCTGCTTTTTTCGGGATGGCAACGTTTTATTCCTAAGAGATTCCCCCTTTAACGTTAAGAGGTCAAACGCAATATATTTGCAGGGAAAAGAAGTGGCATGATTTGAAATGACATCTTTACTTTTCATCCGGCCACGGCGCTGCACCTCGGAGAATTTGCTGCGCCATGGATTAAGGAGAAATACAATTTCGCCATCGAGCGAAAGAGGGAGGAAGGGCTTCACTTCTTCATACATCTTTTCACAAAACTGAATGATCTCAGGAAAATTAGCATTTAAGTTTTTACCATTACGGCTAGATAATTCAGGTGTTTTTTCACGCCAATGCAGTAAACATCGAAATCCATCATACTTCGCTTCATAAATCCACCCTGATGTTTCAGGAAACTCCTCGACAGGTGTTAATAACATTGGTTTCACGAAAGACCTCCTTTAGCATGATTATTTTTAACAATTTCCCAAGCAACCATGCATAAAAAACAGCAAAAACCTGCAAGTTAATGAGAAAAGCGTAACCACTTTGAACATCAAAGCTGGTCGTGAAAGCGGATCGTGAAATTCGAATTTGTCAATTCCAGCATCTCTGTGGGAAGTAAATAACAGCTTGTTAAAAACCAGCATAAAAATATAAAAAGCAGGTGAATGTACATGCATACAATGTGGAAAGGAAGCATCAGCTTCGGATTAGTGAGTATACCGGTAAAACTCCACGCAGCAACAGAAAATAAAGATCTAAAATTGAGACAGCTTCATAAAGAGTGTCACACGCCAATTTCATATGAAAAAGTTTGTCCTGGCTGTGAAAAGGAAATAACAAATGATGATATCGTGAAGGCGTATGAGTATGAAAAAAATAAATTTGTCGTCTTGGATGACGAAGATTTAGAAAAGCTGAAGAAAGAAAACGATGATAAGTCCGTGGAAATTATTGATTTTGTAAAGCTTGAGGAAATCGACCCTATATATTTTGAAAAAAGCTATTTTCTTGCGCCGAACGATGGTGGAGGCAAGGCCTATGCCTTGTTAAGAGAAGCGCTGAAAGACTCGGGGAAAATTGGTGTAGCTAAAATCATCATTCGTTCAAAAGAACAACTTGCCGTTGTCCGTGTTTATGAAAATACCCTTCTTATGGAGACAATTCACTTCCCGGATGAAGTAAGAGGAACGGGAGAATTACAGCTTCCAGATGATCAGAACGTCAGTAAAAAAGAATTAGATACGGCACTTATGCTGATCAAACAATTAACGACTCCGTTTGAAGCAGATAAGTATCATGATGAGTATCGTTCTGCTTTACTGGAATTAATTGAAGAGAAACGTGCCGGGAAAGACACTGTCGAAACAACCGATGCAAAAAAGCCGGCAGCTAAATCAAATGTTACCGATTTAATGTCAGCACTTCAGGCTTCAGTAGATAGAACGAAGAAGAAACCAGGTAAGACAACCGCGAAGAAAAGGGCTCCTGCAACGCCTAAGCCAAAAACCGGAAAAAGTAAGGGAGTATCTTAAGAAAAGCGGCAGAGCCGTCTTTTGTTAAATACAGCCAGCTTCCGTCGCCCGAGTAGCACCTACGAAGTGTGTGTAGGTGCTACTCGAATGGAGGTGGATTCCCTTGACACGCGTGGCGTAAAGATAGCTGTCATACATTATTTCTTAAAAAAACAGGGGTGTCTCAAAAGGTTATTTAGCCTTTGAGACACCCCTAACTATGAGCAGAAGCTTTCGTTAGTCCTCCGCAAGCTTTTCATTTCGTTTTAACATTCGCGCAATATTTTCTTCATACAATTGCCAGCCTTTTTCATCAAGCTCGTACATAGCCAAGTGGGAACTTAAGTCTTTTAGTTGCAGCAGCATTCGATGGGTGATCGATTCAATCGAATACTGAGCACTGGATAACTCCTCAAGAGAAGCCATTTTAGCGGGTTCAATTTTTGGATAGTCAAAATTGGTCGTTGTATCTTGCACACTTCGATCATAAAACTCTCGAATTAGAGCTGCCCGATCAAAACCACTTCCACTAACCGCAAGATAAATTTGTACCGCAACACCTCCACGTAAACGCCGTTGAGAAATACCAGCGAATTTCCGTCCTCCGATACTTAAATCATACCTCCCGGGACAGTAGGATTCTTTAATTTCCCCATCCAAAATTTCATCAGCAACTTCATAGAGTAACGCGCGGGTAAATGCCACCATTAGATCATATCCGCGATTTATGGTAAGCTCTCGGTCCTCTTTAAAAATCAAGGATAAATTAAACACCTCAGGATCAAGAACAACAGCCAGCCCGCCGGAATTACGAACAATGACTTCGTATCCTTGGTTTTTTAAAAAAGTAATTCCTTCATTGATAAAAGGTAGTCTACTGTCCTGAATCCCTAACACGATCGTTTTATTGTGCACCCACGTCCGAGCAATTCCTGTCTCGGGCATTTCTGAAATCCGGCGGCACAATGTATCATCCATGGCAAAAGAATACATCGGATTCATTGCAAGACCAGAGACCGATTGATCGAGAACAAGCCAGTTTTTTCGGGTAAGTAACGGTTGAATATTTTCCATTTCCTAAACTCCTCTACAAGCTAAACGCATATGGAAAAATTATATCACATTTTCTTCACATAATTTATCGCTATAGCCGTTGCAATCGGTTCAATAGAGACTGTAAAATGATTTAAGGATAATAGTAGTATTCAAAGGACGTGGAGAATTTGGCAAATAAATTTTTAATTTGTGATGATTGTGATGCCACAAACATTAAAACATTAGTTCCGAAGCTCAAAAAACTAGATCCAGATGCGGAAATCGAGATAGGTTGCCAATCCTATTGCGGCCCTGGGAGAAAAAAAGTCTTCACTTTTGTCAACGATCGTCCAGTAGCAGCCATCGATGAGGATCTATTGCTGGAAAAAGTGAAAAAACGAATGAAGTAATGTTTGGCTTATTTTAATGAATGTGCAAGGAGAAAAACTTGCGGCAGCGGACGGGAAAAACAGCAGACAAATGAGAAAAACATAAACGGAATGAGCCTTGCAAGGCAAAAAGATTTAGGAACTAAAACAATTAAACCTTATTTTTCCAAGCACTGTAACGTATAATTGAAGCAACGTATTTAATACATAAACAGTCTTTACGGAGGGGGGAACGAAATAATATGAGAAGACCTGATGGAGAACTTGAGGAAGAAAAGGTTTTTAAGGATCCGGTTCACCGTTATATTCATGTGAGGGATGAGTTGATTTGGGACTTGATTGGTACGAAGGAATTCCAACGGCTGCGGAGGATTCGTCAGCTGGGAACGACGTATGTGACTTTTCATGGTGCTGAGCACACACGTTTTAATCATTCGCTTGGTGTGTATGAGATTATGCGCAGGATGGTTGAAAATCTGGAGAAAAAGGGGAAGTGGGATGCGGATGAGCGGTTGGTTTGTTTATCATCGGCGTTGCTGCATGATGTTGGCCATGGTCCATTTTCCCATTCTTTCGAGAAGATTTTTCATATGGATCATGAAAAGTGGACGCGCGAAATTATCCTGGGTGACACGGAAATTAATAGCGTGCTGCGAAGAATGGGGGATGATTTTCCGTTAAAGGTGGCGGATGTGATTGCGAAAACGTATGATAATAAGCTGCTAGTCAGTCTTATTTCGAGTCAGATTGATGCGGATCGTATGGATTATTTGCTGCGTGATGCGTTTTACACGGGAGTGAGTTATGGTCAGTTTGATATGGAGCGAATTCTTCGGGTAATGAGAGCGGATGAGGACCAGGCGGTATTTAAGCATAGCGGAATGCATGCTGTAGAGGATTACATCATGAGTCGCTATCAGATGTACTGGCAGGTGTATTTTCATCCAGTGACGAGAAGTGCGGAGGTTATTTTGAGTAAGATCCTGCATCGGGCGAAAGAGCTGTTAGCTCAGGATTATGCTTTTAAACTGACGCCACATCATTTTTTATCGATGTTCAATGGAAAGGTTACATTAAGGGATTATTTGAAAATGGATGAATCGGTCATTTTATTTTATTTTCAGGAATGGGAAGAAGAGGAAGACTCCATTCTTAAGGATTTGTGCAGTCGTTTCATGCACCGGAATTTATTTAAATATGTGGAATGTGATCCTAGTAAGCAAATGGTCATTTGGCAAGAGTTACGGGCTCTTTATCAGAAAATCAGGCTTGACCCGGATTATTATTTGGTCATCGATTCATCCTCGGATTTGCCGTACGATTTTTATCGGGCAGGGGAGAAGGACGAGCGGGTGCCGATTCATTTATTAATGCCGGATGGAAAGCTGCGGGAACTATCGCGTGAATCGGATCTTGTTGAATCGATTTCGGGTAAAAAGCGGACGGATCATAAGCTGTATTATCCTAAGGATTTGTTAATGGATCAAACGGAATTTCCCGAGGAGAAACAACGAATTATGGCTTTGCTGGTAAATCAGGAGGGGTAGCTTTGTTACAAGAACATGCCAAAATTATGGCTTTAATCAATCAAACTGGTGAAATTGAAGGACGAAAGAAACTGCAGAAGATCGTTTATATAGCAAAAAAGATGGATTTCCCTTTTTATGAGAAATATCAGTTCCACATGTATGGTCCGTATTCTGAAGAGCTTACGCTTCGCGTGGAGGAAATGTGTGAATTAGAATTCGTAACGGAAGTGAAAGAGCAACAGGCTGGATATCAGCATTACCGCTATGAGCTGTCGGATAAAGGGCGGGAATTTCTTTCGGTTATGGCGGAGGGGTTTCCCGAAGAAACGGAAATTCTTCAAGAGATGAATGGTTATTCTATTCGGTTTCTCGAGCTTGTATCGACAGTGCTTTATTTCGAGGAGTTGTCTCGAGAGGAAGTAACAGCTAAGGTTTCAAAATGGAAAGCAAAGCTGAATTATACACAGGAAGATGTGGATAAAGCCTATGCATACATAGGAAGACTAAGGAATAATACTGTTGCGGTGTTGAATAGAGTGTAGCACCTGCGAACTGGCTTTGGTCAGGTGCTACTGGTAAGGTTTATTGATCGCTTGCTCGTTTGCCTGCGACGCCATAGTTTGCTGGAGACATTTCTTCGATAACTACGGATATTTTTTCTTTAGGTGCCTTTGTAGTATTCGTCACAGCTTCTGTCACTTGTTCTACAAGGTCACGTTTCTGATCGTCCGTACGACCTTCTAACATTTGAACGGTTACGATTGGCATAATTTGATCTCTCCTTTTCTCTTTAGATGATTAGTATAGCCCACTAAAGGATAACATTCTAGAAGGACGGTTTGAATCTTTTAATAAAAGACGCTACGCGTTTTTCTCAGAGTGCTCAGAATGCGCATTGCTTTTGAAACATGGGAAAAACGTTGTATGATAGACTAGAAATAGGTATCAATGAATGATTGAAGGCGAGGGATTATTGATGAATGAAAAGGATAAAGAGAAAAATGAGAAGATAAAAAAGATGTCTACCAGTTTTAATATTCTAAGTGGCGATTCGACCGATGGCCATGGCGGCTATGGTGTTGGGACGTTGAACTTAAATAATATTACTCCTGTGTTTGTGGATGTTGAAGGCGGAGAAGCATTTGTTGATATGGGAGCATTACACGCCCGGAGCGCAGTAGAAAAAAGAATCAAGTTTTTAAAAGAAAAAGAAGCAGTCCCTAATGGAAACTTGTTCTGGCTTGTGTGGGTGACCGTAGAACCTATGGAAGGTGGACCGGCATATGTTGGTGTAACTGCTTGTGAAATGATTGTTGACCGGGAAATTCGCCGAGGCTATAAAAGCATGCCGGAGCATGTAAATAACATGGATAAATCGTTGAAACGAAAAATTGTCGTCTCACAAATGGATGATAAAGGAAAAGCTATTTTAAAAGACTTTTTACAGACGTTTGATGAAGGCATGTGGGAGCGGGCAGATGCTCAACTTAATGAGGATTTGACTAGCTCTTAATAGTAAACGAACGTTTAAAACGAAATTTTATATAGTAGGAATAGTGTTATTTCAAGTATAGGGAATTTTAAAACAAGGTCTACAACACAGATTCTGTGTTGTGGCCTTGTTTTTTTTACGGGTAAGACTCTTTCAAACTGCTTATCAGAGACAATAACGGGATGTTTTACTTTGAATAGAGGTGCTCGAATCCGCTCTAGGCGGACGCTTTCCGTGGGCAATGCTTCAGCCTCCTCGGGAAAGTTCGTCCCTGCGGGGTCTTCAGCTATTGCTTTTCCCGCTGGAGTCGCCGCCTTCGCTACTTTGATCTTTTTCAGAAACAATAACAGTTACGTAAACTGCCTTTCTAAAAAATTGTTGTTTGGAAGAATCTGCGAGACTCCTGTGGAAGAATGATCCAAGTGAGACCCCGCAGAGCGTTCGTTTGCTCGAGGAGGCTCGCGGGTCATCCACGGAAAGCGAGCGGGAATTCTTCCAAACAACCTTCTGTGATAACAAAAGCAACTAATTAAATGAAAAATATTCCAATGCAGTTTTTCTTAGGGATTGTTGTTTGTTTCGAACAAAGGTGCTTGAATCATCTGTCTACGGATGTTGTTTTTCCCGGGAGTCGCCGTTTTGGCTTCGTATCTAAACTTAAATTACCAATTGAAAAAACAAGTTACTAGAGGGAATTATTTAAACGGAATGGATACGATAGACAGGGTTATTTGTGAACAAAATGTGAACAATTCGAAATAAGATTGCTACCGCTTCCACTATTTTGTAAACTTAAGCCACGCACCCACAGAAGTGCTAAGACAAAAAAGCAGACGAGGAGGGACCCCAATTCCCACTTCGTCTGTTTTTATATTTTTATTCATCAACTCGACCAATCAAAAATTCGATCGAGCCATTTTTCTTTTTTCTCTTCTTCGTCTTTTTTGTATTCTTCATCCATTTTGTCATCAGTTTCTTCCAGTTCCGTTTCGTCTAATCCTTGCTCAGGTGCCTGACAATATTCTGTTGGTTCCGTTCCATGAAAGAACAATGTTTTTCTTGTTAATGGACAATGTTCGTTTGCTAACAGCCCATTAAATGGATTGATCTCCACTTCCACGACGTTTTCGGGAATTGGAAAGGTTAATTTTAATTCTCCATCAAGCGATTCTTTCATAAATTTTGCCCAAATTTGTTTGGAGTGTTTGGCATCTCCTGATTCTAATGGAATTGCCTCGTCATATCCAACCCATACCCCGGTTAACAACTGTGGTGCATATCCAATCATCCAGCTATCCTTATCAGTAGAACCACTTTTTCCGGCTACAGGTCGATCAAAGCTTTCAGAAATGCTTCCTCCTGTTACTGCACCATAGCTAGTACTTAGCTCGGGTTCGAACATCCCTTCCATCATATTCGTCATCACTGCCGTGTAGGCAGGATTTAATTCCAGAACGGGTTCTTCATTGGCTTCATAAAGCACATTTTCATCTCGGTCGATCACTTTTTCAACAAATTGAGGATTGACCACGTACCCTCCATTTGCCAAAGGACTGTAACTTTTCGTAATTTCCAGCACGCCAAGGTCAACGGAACCAAGTGCTAACGAAGGAGCTGGCTTCAAAGGGCTTTCTATTCCGAACCTCTTTGCAGTATGAATTAAATCTTCGAAACCTAACAAAAAGTGAGTTTTCATCGCATAAATATTATCAGAAATAGCTAATGCCTGAAGCATTGTAATATAATCATTTGCGTACGAATGATTAAAGTTACTAGGAGAATACTCCTCGCGCCCTTCATCAAAAACAAAGGTTGTTTCTTCACTTTTTAGCATGGAATTAGGACTCAAACCATGTTCGAGTGCAGCATAATAAAGAAAAGGTTTCATTGCTGAACCCGGATGTCGTCGAGCTTGTGTCGCCCGATTAAAAGAGCTTTCCTTATAATTTTTCCCGCCCACAAGCGCCTTGACTTTACCTGTCCGTGGATCCATTGCTACAAAGGCTGTTTCCAAAGCATGGTCGGGAGCCATTTCTTCTGCGACAATAGCATCAGCTTTCTCCTGCATTGAGGAATCAAGGGTCGTATAAATATCTAGCCCACCACCGTCAATCATTGATTCTTCCATTCCGAGATCTTCTATAAGCCACATTCGCACAGCATCTTGAAAATAGGGTGCGATACGATTGCCGTGGATTTCCATGTCTTTAGAAAAAGAAATTACTTCGTTTTCAAACTTAGTGGCTTGTGAGTCTGAGATATATTCCGCATCATCCATGGCGTTTAGGACGACATGCTGGCGTTCAATCGACATATCCTCATTTAAATATGGGGAATAGACACTTGGTCCTTTTGGTATCCCGGCAAGAAGAGCGGCCTCACTATAGCTGAGATTCTCTGCGTTTTTTTGGAAGTAAAGCAGGGATGCCGCCTCTACACCGTAGGCACCATGGCCGTAATAAATCGTATTTAAATAACCTTCCAATATTTCTTTTTTCGAATAATGAAGTTCAAGCCGCAATGCATACAGCGCCTCTTGCCATTTACGCATCCATGTTTTATCATGTGTCAAAAATAAGTTTCGCGCATATTGCTGCGTAATTGTACTTGCCCCTTGCCCCTTCGTTCCGGTTTGCAAGTTAGCAATAACTGCTCGGGTAATTCGGATAGGATCAAAGCCATAATGATCGTAAAAACGTCTGTCCTCGATCGCGAGTGTCGCTTCTACAATAGACTCGGACATATGGTCTATAGGTACCCAGTACCGCTGCTCACCTTTATGATATTCTCCGATCGTTGCGCCATTTGCATCGTAAACGACGGTCGTTTCCGGAACACTTAAAGAAGGTGCCTCCATCTGATAGGCATAGATGACAAGAGCACTCAACGCCATAAAACCGCCAAACACGGATAAAACGCAACCCCAAACAAACTTACGAATCAAACGTCTTCGTTTCATATATGATTTCCTCGTGGCCAATTCCATCGCCGCCCACCTCCTTTTCGGGGTCAGACCCCCATTTATTTCCAAAATGGAATATGTATGTCAGAAAGTTATTATAAATTCCAAAATATGGGGGGTCTGACCCCTTTTCCATAGTTTTCCTAAAAAAGGGGTGACTTATACACGAGCTTAGGCGGAATTAATTTCTCGTTGTTAAGACATAAAAAAAAACCCCCTTGATCCCAAGGGGGCTTAGAAAAGTATTGGAGTATGAATCCGCGAAATTAGCGGATGTCTTTACATACTCCGTAGTCAATTAACGCTTGTTTAAGATTACTAACTACTTTAAAAGCTTTAAGATCAATTCCTAAAGAAACGATAGTTTGTGACATCTCCGGGCGAAGACCACTTAGGATAGGGGTAATCCCCAGGATTTTTAATAACTTCATAACGTCAGATAACCTTCTGGCAACGTAAGTATCAATGACAGAAACACCGGAAAGATCGATAAAGATAACATCTAGTTGATGATCAACGATTTGATTTACGGTTGTGTCCATTAACACTGCAGAACGCTCTTCATCCAAATGACCGACTAAAGGAAGGACAGCAATTCCTTTGGAAATTGGAACGATCGGGGCAGACATTTCTTTGATGAAATCATTTGTTTCATTAATTTTTTTCTCGTGATGTTTAACAAAAGCGACGGAAAAGGTATTAGCCGCTCGGTCTACGATACCATTTAAGATGAGAGAGGATTTGAAGATAGTTTCAGGCAATAGGCCATTTTCTTCAGACATTTTTTCAATCAGCTCCCAAATAACTCTTCGATACTGATTGGTAACGGGGAGTATAGCAGGCAAGGTTGCGCCTCGGACAATCGCATATTCGCCCAGTTTATTTGCCCACTCTTCAAGCAAAAGTTTGCTCTCTACACCATAAAAAGTTTTGACAGCAAGGTCTACAAACTCAAGTCTTATATTGAAAAGCTCCTCATCCGTTACAATTCCGTGAACATCGTAATTTTCTTTTTCATTCGCCAAAAGAGCAATAGAGTGAACAATCTCTTCTCGTTTAGCATTTATTTCTACACTAATTTTTTCGAGCTCATCTAAAACGGCAGGATTAGTAATATTATAATTTCTCATAGTCACCTCTTCTAATCTTTTTTTATATGTTATTTGAAGCACTTTAGAAAGCTTTGAGATAAAAATTGGCACTGATTCTTTTAAACAAGCACAAATACGTGATAAAGTAGTTTCTATTTTTGACCTCATGCAGTATACTTTTTCTGTTGGTTTTTAATTAGGAAAGTGATCAATTTTTTGAATCAATACTATTATACATGACTTTAGTGAAGGATAGCATATAAGAAAAACGGCATAGCCGCCAATTTTAAAATTCTTATCTTTTAAAAGTGAAAGTGAACAGGACCATAATGCAGATCATTTAAGAGCGTATAATAAGAACCTGAACAATGTGAATGAGTATCGTTTCCTGCAAAATCAATGAAATAGTCAAGGCCATAAATCTCTGTTAACGTACATTTTTTCAAAACGGTACCTTATACGACCGAAAGCGGTAGTCAATAGACTTTCAGCGTCAGACCACTATAAAAACGAAACTAACAGAGCTAACAATATAATGAGGTGAAAGTAAATGGGAATATGGTTTACAGAAAAACAGACAGAGAACTTTGGTATTACAGCAAAGGTTAAGCAAACGTATGTGAGTGAAAAGACAGATTTTCAACAGCTGGATATGGTAGAAACCGAGGAATTCGGAAACATGCTTTTACTTGACGGCATGGTCATGACAACGGAAAAAGATGAGTTCGTATACCATGAAATGATTGCACATGTGCCACTCCACACGCATCCGAACCCAAAGGATGTTCTCGTAGTTGGCGGGGGAGACGGCGGAGTGATCCGCGAGATTTTAAAGCATCCGGAAGTAAAAAAAGCAACATTAGTAGATATCGATGGGAAAGTAATTGAGTATTCGAAGCAGTATTTACCTTCAATTGCCGGCAGTCTCGATGACCCTCGTGTAGAAGTCAAAGTGGCAGATGGCTTCATGCATATTGCCGAAAGTGAGAACGAGTACGACGTCATTATGGTTGATTCCACAGAGCCGGTGGGACCTGCTGTAAACTTGTTTTCAAAGGGTTTTTACGAAGGAATCTCCAAAGCATTGAAAAAAGACGGTATTCTTGTCGCACAAACCGATAACCCTTGGTTTCACCAGGAGATCATTCAGAATGCATACCGAGATGTAAGTGAAACCTTTCCAATTACTCGACTTTACACGGCGAATATCCCAACATATCCAAGTGGATTATGGACATTTACAATTGGGTCTAAAAAACACGATCCATTGAAAGTCAAAGCGAATCGTTTCCATGATATAAAAACGAAGTATTACACGAATGAGATTCACTTCGCTGCTTTTGCGCTGCCTAAGTTTGTCTCGGATTTACTGAAATAAAGGAGGTATTGCCCATGTTTTTTGATGAGGGGTATTCAGGAAGAAAGTATATTATGGCCGATAAATCCTATAACGATGGTGATATCGTCATATTCGGCATGCCAATGGATTATACGGTTAGTTTCCGTCCAGGCTCACGCTTCGGACCAAACCGAATAAGGGAAGCGTCGATTGGTTTAGAAGAGTACAGTGTTTATTTGGACAGACACTTGGAAGATTTAAACGTACACGATGCTGGAGATATGCTTTTACCATTCGGTAATGCCGGAAAAAGTATCGAGATGATTGAAACGTATACAGAGCAGCTGCTAAAAGACGGAAAATTCCCTGTTGGTCTTGGTGGGGAGCATCTTGTTTCATGGCCGGTGATTCGATCGATGTTTAAAAAGTATGCTGATTTAGCGGTCATACATATAGATGCTCATGCTGATCTGCGAGAGGAATACGAGGGAGAAGTTCTTTCGCACTCGACACCGATTCGTAAAGCATGTGAGCTGATCGGTCCTAAAAATGTA
The DNA here is from genome assembly GCF_051262595.1 of Salipaludibacillus sp. CF4.18. NCBI lineage: Bacteria > Bacillati > Bacillota > Bacilli > Caryophanales > Bacillaceae > Salipaludibacillus > Salipaludibacillus sp. CF4.18. The sequence goes on along the minus strand of NZ_JBIMEV010000022.1, from coordinate 371 downwards.
TACTCGTTCGGAATACGATCAGGCATGCGCGAAGAGTTTCAATATGCAAAAGAATCAGGAATGCATATGAGTAAATTTGACGTGGCAGAACCATTAAAAAAGATGTTACCGGAATTAGCAGGCAGGCCTGTTTATGTCACCATCGATATCGATGTACTAGATCCTGCATTTGCTCCTGGAACAGGCACGGCAGAAGCAGGTGGAATATCTTCTAAGGAGTTATTAGAAGCGATTCATGCGATTGCTGGTTCAGAAATAAAGGTTGTCGGGTGTGATCTCGTCGAGGTAGTACCTGCATATGATCCCTCCGAACAGACAGCGATAGCTGCAAGTAAGTTCATTCGTGAGATGCTGCTGGGATTTGTAAAATA